>CAKVEH010000006.1 GCA_934728205.1 uncultured Helicobacteraceae bacterium | reverse complement strand
CACAAAAACACCAAAATATACGCCCAAGTAAATAAAATATGCTACAATCGCTAGCTTAAATCACGCCTAAAAGGCAAGCCAATACAAAGGATAACAAATGATTGAAAATAATAAAGTTGTAAGCATTGAGTATGAAGTCAAAGATGCAAGCAATCATAATGTGCTTGATTCTAACAAAAGTGGTGCGCCACTAGAGTTTCTCATAGGGGCAAATCAAGTCATTAGTGGATTAGAAAACGCGCTTTTAGGGAAAAAGGTGGGTGATAACCTCTCCATTAGCATTGCGCCTGAAGATGCGTATGGGCTCTATCAAGCCGAGCTTATCCAAGAAGTGGAGCGTTCGCAATTTGAGGGAATCGAGCTAAAAGAGGGTATGACGCTCTTTGGGCAAAGCGATGATGGGCAAAGTGCGCAAGTAGTAGTAAAAGACTTTAATGATAGTGTGGTGATTATTGATTACAATCACCCGCTTGCTGGCAAGACACTTGCCTTTGAAGTCAAAGTGCTTGATGTGCGAGATGCAAGTGAAATGGAAATCCTACAAGGCGGTGTAGGCGGTGGCTGTGGATGCTCTAGCGGAGGGCACGACCATCATCACGGCGGTGGTGGCTGCTGTGGTGGTGGAGGCGGTGGCTGTGGATGCGGACATTAGTAATCCGCCAACCACAAACCGCTTAGATTCTCACATTACCCCGCCCAATGCAGGTCGGGGAACTTCTCTTTAATCTTGCTATCCACGCGCAACTCGCTCACAAAAGTATAAGTTTTTTGCTCACTTTGTAATGCCACGCGCAATTCTCTCTCTCCACTGCACTCGGGCAACGATTCTTTAATCTTAGCCAGCACTGCTAAATCCGCGCTCTCATCAAACATTAACACCAGCGGGGCGCATATATCAATCTCACTATTTGCGAGTTTCCCCCATTGGGAATCTTCCGCACTCTCATCACCCTCATTGCTCGGCGCATCAGTTTCTAATTGCACTTTGTATTTTTTCGCACTCTGCAAAGTGCTAGATTCCATAACTCTTACCGTGTGCCTCTCCTCATTGTCCTCAATCTTGCATTTAAACACTATGGGCTCTCCACTCTCAATGACATTTTGGAGCTCCTCAAGTTGGGCGAACTGCTTGGCAAACACCATAAAGCTCAATGCCCCGCTAAAGTCCAAAAAATGCACCACGCCATAAGGCGAGCCTTTTTTGCTGATTTTACGCTCAATCTTTTCAACCTTGCCTATAAGCAGGCATTGCGAGCCTAGCTTAAGATTCTCAATCTCACTACACTTCGCCACGCCACTAATGTTTGCAATTTGCTCTTTAAACTTATCTAGTGGATGCCCGCCAATGTAGATGCCCATACATTCAAATTCATAGCCCAAAAGTGTGCTTGCATCATACTCGGGCATATCACTAATCTCTAAATGCACACCACGAAAAAAGCTCTCATCTTGCTCGCCAAAGAGACTTGTGCTCCCACACATTTCTTTTTTGACTTTATCATTATTACGCCCTGCTTCACAAATCTCATCTATACGCTCAAGCATTGCCATACGAGAATACTGCAATCTATCAAGACTTCCACTTTTAATAAGTGGCTCTAAACTTCGCTTGGTGAGTTTAGCAAAATCAACCCTACTAATAAAATCTGCCAAATCTTTATACTCTCCATTTACCTCGCGCTCTTGTATAATGTTTTCAATAGGTGCGCTCCCAAGCCCCTTAATCGCGCTAAGCCCAAATACGATTTTTTTCACACCATCAAACTCTTCCACACTGAAATCATTTTGAGAGTAGTTGATATGCGGGGCTAAAACCTCAATACCCATTGAGCGCACTTCATCAATATATTTGCCCACAGATTCTATTTTACTTGTCTCGCTTGTAAGCATTGCAGCCATAAATTCGTGTTTATAATAAGTCTTTAAAAATGCTGTTTGATAAGTAAGTGTGGCATAAGCATAGGCGTGAGATTTGTTGAATCCATAGCCTGCGAATTTTCCCACAAGCTCCCACAGCTCCTCTGCTTTAGCGCGTTCATAACCCTGTGCTTGTGCGCCATCGGCGAATTGTGCTTTGAGGCGATTCATCTCATCGACTTTCTTTTTTCCCATTGCTCTACGCACTAAATCCGCGCCACCAAGTGAGAATCCACCGATTTTTTGCACAATTTGCATTACTTGCTCTTGATAGACAATCGCCCCATAAGTGGGCTTTAATATAGGCTCTAGCGCAGGAAACATATAAGTAACCTTTGTAATGCCGTGCTTGCGCTCAATAAACTCTGCAATAGAATCCATAGGACCGGGACGATACAGCGCAATCATCGCACCAATGTCATCAAAGCTGCTGGGCTTTAGGCTTCTTGCTACGCCCTGCATACCGCTAGATTCCATTTGGAATAAGCCCAAAGTCTCGCCACTGCCAATCATCTCATAGACTTTTTTGTCCTCCATATCAAGCGCGCTTAAATCAATATCTTTGCCATACCGCTTTTTAATAAGTTTAAGCGCGTCATCGACAACCGTGAGTGTCTTTAACCCCAAAAAGTCAAACTTAATCAAATCTACCTTTTCTAAATAATCCATCGAATACTGCGTAACCGCGCCTTGTGTTTTTTCGTTAGTATAAAGCGGGATTTTATGCCACAGCTCTTCATTAGAATCTATCACAATCGCGGCGGCGTGCGTGCCCGGATTACGCTTCAACCCCTCTAAAGCAAGTGCGCGTTCCCACACTTCTTTTGCCTTTGGATTTTGCTCCACAAGCTCGCGGATTTTTGGCTCTTTTTCCCACGCACCTTCTTTTTGCTCACCACTTTTATCGACATATTTGGTAAGCGTTATGTTGATCTCTTTTGGGATAAGTTTTGCGAAATTATCAGCATCTTTTAGTGGCATATCGAGTGTGCGCGCGACATCTCGTATCACGCCACGCGCCTTTAGCGAGCCAAAGGTAATCACTTGGGCGACATTGTGCTCACCATAAGTGTTTATTACATATTCTATGACTTCTCCTCGCCTGCGCTGACAAAAGTCCATATCAATATCAGGCATACTCACACGCTCGGGATTTAAGAATCGCTCAAAAAGCAAATCATATTTTATAGGGTCAATATCCGTAATCTTTAAGCTATACACCACCAAACTTCCTGCCGCAGAGCCCCTGCCCGGTCCCACAGGGATTCCTTGCTTTTTAGCGTGATTGACAAAATCCCACACAATAAGCATATAGCCCGGAAATTTCATCTGTGTGATGACTTGTATTTCGCGCTCTAGGCGTTCTTTATAAATGTGATGCTTGCTAGATTCCACATTTTTTAGTCGCTCCTCTAGCCCCTCACGGCATTTATAAGCGAAATACACACTATCATCAATCTCTTCTAACTCTATCCCAAGAATCTTATCCACACCATCATCTTTGGCGCATTGCTTGGTGTTTTTAAAAGTAGGTGGCGTAGCGGGCGAGCTCTCTAAAAGAACTTCGTTGGTGTGTTTATTGATAATTTGCGTGTTTTTAAGCGGAATGTCAAGGCGACATTTTTGCGCGATTTCTTGTGTATTTTGCAACGCTTCTGGAATGTCTAAAAACAGCTCTGTCATTTGCTCTGGGGATTTGACATAAAATTCTTTCACAATGTGGCGCAAGCCTTTGTCCTTGCCCATAGCGATTCTAAAAGCGATATTTTGGGAATCTGCGTCTGCTTGCAAGCCATAATGTGTATCATTCGTAGCGATGACTTTAATCCCAAGCTCCTTGCTTAAGCGCAAAATTTGCTCATCAATGAAAAACTGCTCAGCAATGCCGTGTCGCATAATCTCTAAATAAAAATCCTCACCAAAAATATCTTTATACTCCAGCGCGACTTCCTTTGCCACTTCATAGCCCTTTGCCCCGAATCGCACATTGCGCTCATTATGTATATTAAGGTGGAAGTTTATCTCTCCTTGCAAGCAAGCTGCGCTACACACAAGTCCATCGCTATGGGCTCTTAGGAGTTTTTTGTTAATGCGTGGATAATAATAAAAACCCTGCAAATACGCTTGAGAGCTCAAATACATAAGATTCTTATACCCCGTTAGATTTTTGGCATACAAGCAAAGGTGAAATCGTGCTTTGGTGCTTTTGTCGTTGAGTTCATCGCCATTGTGGATATAAGCCTCCATTCCAATGATTGGATTTATGCCCTCTTGCTTCATTGCTATATAAAATTCTAATGCCCCAAACATATTGCCGTGGTCGGTGAGTGCGACAGAATCCATACCAAGTGCTTTTATGCGTTTGGCAAGGGCTGGGATTTTATTTAGCCCATCAAGGAGTGAAAACTCGCTGTGTAAATGTAAATGCGTAAATTTGCTCATTGTTAGAATCTCCAAGTTATATTCGATGAAATTGTAATAAAGTGATGATTAAAATCGTATAAAAGTGGCTATAATTTTGGCTAAAAGTTTTAAAAAGCAAAGGACTTGCGTGTTAAGATTATTTAGGAATTATTGCGTGCTATGTGTGCTTGTGGGCTGGGGGATTGTGGGCTGTGCCAAAGATGAGCCAAGCGCGCCAATCCAAAATGAACAAACGCTTGAGCAAGAAAACACACAGGAGGATAAAACGCCCAAAAATACAGAATCTAGCAAGCCAAAACCTGCTCCAAAACCTCAACAAGAAAATGCTAAAGAAAATGCCATTATCAATCCTCTTAAGTTTAACTACCAAGACATTGCCCCTGATAAGGCACAAGTGAGTGATTACACAGGCATTATCACCCTTTATCACGCTAATGGAAAACTTGCGTGGGAGATTGGCTTTTTAAAAGGACGCCAAGAGGGCGCAACAAAGTGGTATTATGATAATGGCAAATTACGCGCACAAATGCAATTCGTGCGCGGAAACGCCAATGGTGAAGCAAAGTCATATTACAAAAGTGGAATCTTGCGCTCAGAGGGAATGTATGAAAATGACCACCCAATAGGAGAAGAAAAGCTCTACTCCCCAAAGGGCAAACTCCAATACACAATCTATTATGAAAACGGCAAGGAAGTGCGCAGAACCTCGCATACTAAGTAGTATATGATTCAGATTCCTAGATTTTAGCACAAAATTATATCAAACTCTGTATCACAGGCACAGCTGCAAGAATCGCACCGAGTGCGGAAAGAAAACCTATTGCGCCCATTGCGATATTAAACCTCTTGCCCTCTCTCTCACGCATATCCTCACCCAAAATCTGTGCCATTTGTGAAATAATCTCTTTTAGCTCATTGTGCGTTTGTGCTACCACATAGACTTCTTGGATTTTGCGCCAAGCATCATAGAGAAGTGTGCTACCTCTTAGAATAGGCATATTACGATAAACTTGCAAATCAAATTCACAGATTTTCTTATAGCACGCTTGTAGCACATTGGCATTAAGATTCTCTCTTGCTTCTGCCTCTAGTTTTTCCATTTCTGCCTTATAAGCTAAAGCCAACACCAACACCATAAGCACGGATAAAATCTGTCCTCTCGTGTTTGTTTTTGCGCTATTTAATATCCATACTTTTTCACGCCCAAAATACAGCTTTAGCCCCTGAGATTCTATGGTTTGAGCTCGCGTATCAAAATCCTCAAACTCACTTTCCTTGCGCTTTTGGAAAATCTTAAATCCCTCATCTATATCAGTATTTGATTCTAGTGTTTTGTTGTTTTTGCTTAGCAAAAAATAATGCCCCAACACTTCACAAAGCGCGAAATCCCACTCTTTTTCATTGCCTTTTTGTAGGCTATGCTCATCATCTTGGCTGTCCTGCTTTGTTAAAAGCACTGTATATCGCTTTTTGATTGCATTAGGAAGCCATTGCAAGTAGGCATCATCAAACGCTTTGCACTCCCAACTTTTATCAAATGCGGACACAACATCATCATTGCCACTTACAAAACTAATGCTAAAATCATCAAGCATTGTGCTTTCTTTAGCAGAAATGTTTTGGGAAGATTGAGAATCTAGAGCACTTTCTTTTGTAAGATTTTCACTAGAACACCACTCAGCAGGCTCCCACGATGAGAAAAAATCTATGTTTAGCGACTTTGTATCAGCAAAGGCTCTATCCATATTTCGCACCTTACCTAGCTTATCTCCCCATTCACTTAAATTTTGATTAAACGATTCTGCCCCACTAAAAAGCCCCTGCATATCTACCACATTACTGATATTCCATTTATCAAGCGGTTGGTTAAAGGCTTTGGCGTTTAGAAACATTCCCTGCATTTTTGCTACGCTTGCGACATTCCACTCATTTAGTGCTTGATTAAAACTCTCGGCCCCACGAAACATATCCCAAGTCCAAACGACATTTGACATATCCCAAGATTGTATGGGTTGGTTGAATTTTCGTGCCTGAGAAAACATTGCCGCCATATTAGTTGCGTTACTTGTGTTCCATTTACCTATGGGTTGATTAAATACACTCGCTCTATAAAACATACCTTGAAAATTTTTAGCACCACTCGTATCCCAACCACTAATATCTGCATTAAAATATTGCGCATTTACAAACATAAATGAAAAACTCGCCACCTTGCTGACATTCCACCCCTCAATCCCACTAAAATCCATTCTTTGAGAATCTTTGAATATATCTCTCATATTGGTGATATTGCTTACATCGATTTGCCCAAGTGAGATTTCCTCATACCGCACAATCTCTTTAAGTTGTTTGTTGTCCGGGAGGAATTGTCCTTTATCATTTTGCTTTATTGCTTTTAGCAATCGCTTTAATTTTGGGTTTTGGATTTCTTGCAGCACTTGTGTCCTTAACTTATGTTATTACGAATGTTTTGAAAATAGCACAGGGGAAGCCATACCTTTTTTACGGTAATGATCAGGGATTCGTTTATTGATAAACAAATCCCTAGTTTCTTTTGACGCGACCTTGCCTATAAATTCATAACGCCATTTTATATCTGATTCCTGCCATTTCTCAACTGCAAAGACCTCTTTAACAATGCCATTAAGCACACAAAGCACGATTCTATCTTTAGCTTTTTGTGGGGAAATTTTCCACGCATAGCGACAAGTGGCATATAAATCATTATTGCGTTCATTTAACACCTCTTGTCTTATTTTAATTATCATAAATGGTAGTGTATCTTTGTCGTCAAATTCCTCACAAGAATATTTTTGTGCTAACTGCTCGGCACTTGCGATTCCAAAGTCATAGTTATTCACTCCTTCTTGCTCATTGGTTAAACTATCAAGCCCTATAAAATTTATAAAACTAGCCTCTACTAGCTTAGCTTCATCATCGCTTAATCCGTGCCGCAAGATAAGGTGGATAACCTTAAACCCCTCATTATGTATTTCTCTAATGGTTTTAAGTTTGTCTTTCTCTGCATTTGAGCTTTGAGCCTCTGCAATATGGTCAAACACCCTATTGCCCTGACCCTTGCCTATGTAGAAATACCGACCATTGCGCGGGTCGATTAACCCATAGACATAAAATCCCAATTTTCCACACACTTCTGGGGCAAATTTGTCAATTTGCATTAGATATTAACTCCACCGATTTTGGTAATTTTATTGCCGCTATAAGTAACACTATTTCCACCAACCTTATAGAGTTTTCCACCTGAAAACGAAATACCATCATTGCCGATTTTATAGATTTTTCCACTCGAATAAGTAACGGTTTTGCCATTGATACTTGTGAGCTTGCCACCTGAATATTGTGGCTTGCCACCGTAGTATTTGATTAGTGCATCTTCTGGATTCATTTAGAACTCCTTTTATATAAAATTTAGTTCGCATTATATCACCCCCCCCCGTTTGTCAAGGGTTTTGCCAATAAAATATGTGCATTGATTATAAAAATGTGGAAAAATAGAGTTTGAAGAAAGAGATTATAAATGTGATTTTAAGAGAATCTCGCCCACGACAATAATCACAGGCAAGAGTTATATAAGATTTACTTGGTTGCGTTTTGGTGGAATTTAGATTCCAAGTGCGCCGTTAAAGTCGTTTTCTACCCCCATAGTATCAAGCACACTCGCTATCATTCCTCTATGGTGCGTGCCGTGATTTAGTATGCCAAAGATGAATTGATACACAGGCTTTTTCATCGCTCCCCACGGGAAAGCTAGCTCTTTTATCGCGCTAAAATCCTCTATGCCCGCGATTACTTGCAAAATATAGCTATCGATTTCCTCGCGTGCGGCAAAGAGATTTGTCGCGTCATTTGCAATCTCAGGCTTTAGCGTGAATGGAGATTCTAACATTGCTTCGATTTTGTTGCTACTTGGTGTAGAGGCACAAAAAAGCGCGAAATAATCCTTGAAAAATGTGGCGTCCGTTGCGGTGTAATGCACCATAGTCCCCAAAATCGACTTAAAATACAGCCCCCTATCTTTGTGTAGCTCGCCCTCATCTAAATCCTCTAACACCTCTATCATCGCTTTGTTTGCGCGTTGGTTGTATGTCGCCATTAGTTCTAAAATGGCTTTTTGTGAATCTTGTTGCATTGTGTGTCCTTTTTAAGTTTGATTAAACCTATATTGTGCCACAAAGATAGAAGTAGATTCTAAAAATGACAAATTGATTCACAAATATTGCAATTTTGAAACAAGGGACAAATTTATGTCCGCTTTAATGCGATAATAATATCGTTACTATTTCACACTAAGGAGCGACAATGAAACTACACAAACACCGACAAAGAAGAGCCATCTCAAACCCCATCAATCACTATGAACAAATAGACGCAAGCCCAGAGTAACGCTATTTAAACAACAAGGCAAGGATTCTAAAATCAATTTGCCAAAAAGCTATTTGGTTGATTTTATCAATGCGGACTGCGATATTTCGCGCATAGCGGAGGGTTGAAGTGCGAATCTAATGCGCGGGATTTGATAGCAAGGTTGGATTGCCTTACGCCGGGCGACTTTGCTACGGTAAAGCGAGGGTATAAATTTAGCCCGATAAAAAATGCAAAAGATTTCTATGCGCGACTTTGCGATGAAGTCAAAGATTTGCGCGAAGATGGGAGCTTTGGTGCAAATGGTGGCGTGGGATTTTTGCGGTAACGGTTGGTGCGGGTGCTAGATTCCACGCGAATCTAGTGTGTAGATTTTGATTTGGATTGCTTTGATTTTCTATCGAAAATCTCGCAATGACGATTCACAGCACACCAAGCCCCGTCATTACAAGGGTTTTAGCCCGAAGCAATCCAAATTTAATCATTAGTAAGTTTTTCAATATCCCAAATCTTAAAAAATTCTTTTGCTAGATTCTCTGTGCGATTTTTTATTTCTGTCGCGTTCCATTCTGTTTTGTCTAATAACTCTCTTGTAATTAGCAAATCTACATTCTTTTTAATATAATTTCTTGCTCTACCATCGCCGTTTAATTTTACATTCCAACTTTTATTCTTAAGACTTTTGTTAAGACCGCCTTTGAGTAAAGTCATATTGCCTATTTGATAAATCAATTTTTCTGCGTTTTCATCATCTTTGCCAATATCAACCCAATTTTCCTTCCATTTTTGTGGCATTAAATGCTCTAGTTCATATACATATTGTAAGCCAATAGTTTTGTCTTTATAATCTTTTTCTTCATATTGTCTATAAAGCTCTATCCAAAATAATAGCAGTTTAGCATCGTTATTGTTTATGGAATTTAGCCATTTATTTATCGACTCGACGGTAAAGCATTTGCCATATTTATCAATAACCTCGTTTTTGATATGTTTTGGCATATTATCAATGGATTTATTGGAAAAATCCCTAATAAGTTTTGCAAAAAATTTATTGTATTCCTTTGTTTCTTTGTTGCAAAGAATTAACATTTCCAAGATATAAAAACAATCTTCTAGTAAATTTTCATTATTTTTTAATTTATCTATTAAAAACAAAATCAATGGCAATATTGTATTTGTGTCTGTTTTGTCGATAATGTGATAAAATCTTATTTTCCAATCATATTCAATGAGTGCCTCATTGCTAAATCTTGGTATTTTGTAATATATATCAGCTGTTTGATAAATCCTACTCAAAAAATCCTCAAGTTCTTTTGCGTCTTTATTTTTCATTTGTTCCTTATAGAGAAGACTAAGTTCCTCGATTCTATGTTTGTCTGGGTTAAAAAATCCTTCCATAACAGCAAAAGCGTGTAGCAAAATTTCACTATGTGAGCGATTAACTCTACCAACACCGATTTTGCTATTCCAAAAATCCCTATATTCATCATTTTGTTCAAATATTTTTTCCCAATATGTGCTATACCATTCACTTGCTTTGTCTTCGCCTACTTCCTTTATCGCTTTATCAAATAAAGCATTTTTAACAATATCAGTAACATTGAGAGGTTCGCCTGTTGAGTTTATGGAATCAAAAATCTTTTGTTCATCTTCATTTGCATTTAAACGAACAGCAACCCAAATTTTAGAATCATTTATAAACTTCATAAATTCATACAATTTTTCTTTATCGTTAATTTCATCTATTTTTTGCTTAAAAAAGTTATAACAGCCATAAATCCCTTTTTCTATGTTTTCTTCTAATATGGGCTTTTCTAAAAATAGATTTGAATATACAACCCTATCGAGTTTGGAATGTTTGATTTTTGGCACATAATCATTGTATTTTTTAAACAAGCAACCATTAAAATATTTTCTATTTGCTTCATCAATGTTGTCATAAAGAACTTTCAATAAAATAGAAAAGGTTGTAAGTCGTTGTTGCCCATCAATAACACTTGAAAAATTATCACCACCTTGAGAACGCTTTAAGATAATAGAGCCTAAGAAATGTTCTTTCTTATTTTCAAAACTTGCAAATAAGTCGTCAAAAAATCTGTTCCAATGTTTGTCTTTTTCCCAAACATAAGCTCTTTGAAAAAATGGTATAACTAATTCCATTTCGCCACTCACTAGAGTATCAACGGCTATTTTTCATAGCGATTTGGCGGAGGTCAAACATTGTTTGGCAAGTGGTGGGCGTGTAGATGAGAATATGTTGAGTGTTGGGATATATACAAGTCGCGTTGATATAATTTAGTATGCAGGTAGCTGGATTTTTAGCATAACGCTCACAGATTCTCAAGGTAGTCTGCAATTTCATCGTGGATTTCTTTTCTTAGCCAGCCGGGCTCAATAACCTTAATATAGGGGATAAATTTATAAATGAGAGGCTTAATCTCCATTGATTTGGAGATTTCGACCTCTAAAATCACGCTCCCATCGCTCTCTTCGCTCAATCCTTTCACACCTCTGCGTTTAAAATACTTCGCCACCTTTTTATCAATAAGCAACTGCACCAAAAAACGCCTCATCTAACTCAAACCACACGCTATGCGCTTTTTTTAGCTTTTGCTCTACTGCCTCGCTTAGGCTAAATCCCCTTTGCAAATCGCGCAACTCTTTCATATCCTTGAAATAGAATTTTTTTAAGGTGTCATTATCTTTGCTATCAAGGCATAGCACATACCAAAATCCATCAAAATGCGCGAGCTTAAATGGCTTGACTTCAAACTCTTTATCATTATACAAAAAGCCTAATTCCCGCCTTTGAATAATGAGATTTTCAACAAAATCAAAATATACCAAATCATCGCTATCTAAGCTCTCACTCTGCGTGGCGATGTGTATGGGTTGTTCAAGTTGCTGGGCAAGCTTGGCAAGCAATGGTTTTGCTTTGTAATAAAAATCCGTGCCGTTATTTTTGGCAAAATTACTTAAGATTCCAAGCACAATGCGCTCATCACTTTTAAGCTCATCTTTAGCGCGTTTGGTGTCTATAAAGACAAGCTGTTTATCTTTATATGCGCCGAGTTTTTGGAGCTCTTTAAAGTCGCGTTGCAATGTCTTGGTGCTGACTTCAAATTCCCGCGCTAAATCACAAAGTCGCAAGCCATTGGCATTTTTTAATCGCTCAAAAAGGAGGTTTAATCGCGTATTTTTATGGGAATCCATACTATTTCCTTACAATCCAAAATCTCTGCATATTTTACCCCACTTTTGTGTTTTTATATCTTTTAGACTGGATTTGATTGACTAATGGGATTCCCGCTTATCATTCTTTGAGTGCAGATTTTGGTGCAAAATCACTTCGCAATATCACTCATCGCTACAAAACTTTATGACTTTGCCACCACTTCAATCCTTCGCTACCTCTCTTAGCTTTTCTAGCACTTTTAGCATTGCTAAAGTATCGAGTTTGCAATACTCTAGCAAGGCCTTGCGATAGGATTCTCTTTCATTCTCACTCATTAGCTTTAGTCGCGGGAATGCACTCATCGCCTCATCTCCATTGTGGATAAGCCATAGATTGCTATACGCACGCTCCATCTCTGGCACGATGGCTGGCAGGACAGCCTTTATAGAGTAGCTACCATTCATCGCGTGGTGGTAGTAGGATTTGTCCTTAAAGGGAATCATCAAATCACGCGTGTTTGCGATAAAATTCTCCAACGCCTCTGCATATTTGGGGAAAGATTCTGCTAGATTTCTCATCACGCCCTTTTCAAAGCTCGCATTATACGCCAAAATGCACGCACTTTGTGGAATGTCTCGCACAAGAGATTCTACAAATGCGATTCGCGGGTCGCTATGCCAATCGGCTAAAAACTCTCTATGCTCTTTTGGCTCGCCCAAATCCCCATAATCAATATGCAACGAATACTGAAATGGAATCTGCATATACGGGCGCGATTTATCAAGGCTAGGCACAGCTTCAGCGAAAGTCTCAAAATCTAGGTGATACACGGGATATGCTAAAGTGTCTAAAAACGCCATTATCGCGTCTTTGTCGATATGCACCTCTTTTTTTAGTGCGCTTTGGACTTGGAGTTTTTGGCATTCATTTAGCATACTCAAATCTATCTCGCTAAAGCTCCTAACGCCGCTGTGATAGAGTGCAAACGCATCAAAGCTCTTGCGCCCCGCAATGTGAAAGATAGAATCTTGCTTTGGCACTTCGCGCCAACAATACCGCATAAAATCGCAATTATAAGGCGTGCTACATTGCGCTCCTATGAGGATTTGTGGGTAGATTTCTTTATTGTTTAGGGCTTTTTCAAACTCGGAGAGATTTTGCGCGACTTCGCCCTGCTTTGCTAACACAGATTCTAAACAATCTATGCGCATAAAGAGTTTCTCTAGCTCTAGTTCGCCATTGCGCTCATAGCTGTTGTTGATATGGAGGAGGTTTGCGCCGATGACTTGGTATGCACTATTATTTTGCGTGTCTTGGGCTTTTGTTTTTGTGCCCTGCCCGCCCTGCGTTATCACAAAGTATTGTATCGCCAAATCATCGATATACACGCTTTTTAGGCTTGTCGCGCTTTTGACTTCATTGATGATTAGCCCTTGTGGTGTGATTTGGAGTATATCCACCATTACAATTACGCCTTTATGTTCAAATGTCGCCTCTGCGATTGTGCTCACACCGCTATCTATGAGGGCTTTTGTCCGCGCTATTTTTTCAGCGAAATCGCCCTCATCAAACTCGATTTTTTCCGTGCAATCGAACAATTTTAGAGCTAGCTCGCCCACCCTATCGCCACTCTCAAATCGCGCGAGTTGCGACTCGCTAGGGGTGTCTTGTATCTCACGGGCGTATTTATAAAGCCATAGCGATTTTTTGCACTGCAATCCGCGCAGATATTGGGATTTGGATAGATTTACGCTCATTTGTTGTCCTTTTGTTGTGATTTGCCTTTGTTTTTTACGCCTTGTTTGTGGCTTAGGCATTTTAAGCATTGTAGAAATTATAATAACAAAAGCGGACAAAAATTTGTCTTATTTTGTTTTTTGCCAATTTTATCGCACGATTAGAAACGGACATTTTGATGTCTAGGTTTTTATGCAATTAAATACACAGCAACGGCACACATAGTTCGCTTTTATTGCCACTTTTTTGCTTAAGATTTTGCATTTGCCAAGCCCTAAGCGTGCGTAGCACCAAAATCCATAATCCTATCTAGCTCCGCTCCAAAATCGCTCTTAAATGCCTCATTCGCGCGCGCTTCCTCCACTATCTCGCCATTTTGCATTATGTAGATTCGCTCACACCACCTCCGCGCTAGCTCCACGCTATGCGTGATAAGCAAAATCCCCAAATCCATCTCTGCTTGCATCTCTCGCAAAATCCCCAAAATCTCGCACTCAAGCGTAAAATCTAGCCCAGAGGTTACCTCATCAAGCAGTATATATTTGGGGCACACAAGCAACGCACGCGCGAGGCAAAACCTGCTCGCCTGCCCGCCAGAAAGCATAGCGGGGTAATAATCTAGCAGGGAAGATTCTAGACGCAATCGCGCTAGCAGGGACAAAATCCGCACTTCTTGCTCACGCGCGTCATACACGCCTAACAAGTTTTGCAATGGCTCACAAAGGCTCTCCCACAGTGTTAGTCGCGGATTTAGTGAGCTTAGCGGGTCTTGAAACAAAATTTGGACTTGCTTATAAAACTCCTTTTGTGTGCTAGGATTTGCTAGGGCTTTAGATTCTACGCGCTCGCCATTGAGATAAATCCCCGCATTTGTGGGGTAATCCCCTGTGGCCCAATCCGCGCTAGGTTTTATGCTAGATTCTAACGATTCTAGTGCGCAAAGCATTCGCGCTAGCGTGGATTTGCCAGAGCCACTAGCTCCTAGCAATGCCACACGCTCGCCCGCTCCCACACGCAAAGAGACATTGTTTAGCACGCGCTTTTGCTTTGTGCCAAAGAGCGTGTAGCGCGTGTAAATCTTGCTTACATTATGCGCGATAATGGCGTTTTGTGGGGCCTCTATCCTCCGCCTAACCGCCTCCGCAATGGAAGTGGGATGTTCCCATTCATTGCGAGCGGATTGAACATCCGCGTGGGAATCTATGTTTTTAGGACTTTTGCCATATTGAGGCTTTGAAGAAACCGAAATATCCCTGTTAGGCTCTATATTTGAAATACTTCGGGCGTTGCCCTCAATATGACAAATGCTATTGTGCAAAGGTGCGTTGTCATCTTTGCGTATTTCATAGATTTTATCTGCCATAAGCTCCACCACCCGTCTATCGTGGCTTATCAGCAAAATCCCAAGCCCCTTGCTCGTCTGTAAATCCCTCAAAAGTCGCAAAATCTTATCCTCCACCACCATATCCAAATCCGTAGTCGCCTCATCAGCGATGAGAAACCGCGCCCCACTAAGCAAGGCTATGGCTATCATCACACGCTGGAGCATTCCCCCGCTTAACTCAAAGGCGTGGTTGTGTAGCACGCTAGATTGTAGCCCCACTTCGCGCAGTATCGCCTCCACTTCGTCTTGCAAAAATGGCTTATTAAGCGCGGATAACGACTCACAAATGTGGCTTTTCATCGATAGTAGCGGGTTAAAGCAAGTGCGCGGATTTTGCAAGATAGTAGCCACTATTTTACCGCGATTTGCGCGGATTTCGCTTTTTTCTAAGATTTTACCATTTAGCGTGATTTCGCCACTTAATCGCGTGAGATTGCTAGGGAGTATGCCTTGCAGGGCAAGGGCGGATAAACTTTTGCCACTGCCACTTGCCCCTATAAGTGCGGTAATGCGCCCTGCTATGATTTCAAACCCCACATTTTTAAGCAAAATCTGCTCACCGTGCGCGATAGTGAGATTTCGTAAAATAAGCGTTTGTGGCACGCTGCTTTGATTAGAGAAAGTGTTCATATCAGCTAGGTTAGATTTTTTCATTTTTTGTCTTTAATTTTTCTCCACATAATTTCGCATAAAATTGTATTTCAACGAGGTTTTACACTCAGAATCTTACAAACTATTTGGGGCTTCTTGCCTAAAAGTTTTTGCAAAAACCCCAAAAAATACTCTCGCGTGCTTTGACTAACTTTTTTAAGGTATTTTTCCACCACCCTTTTGCCATCTTCGCTATCAGCGATTGCGCTTACTCTGCCCGTTTTATCATACACCCACCTATCTCTATCAGGGCGGTTGCAGACTTGACATTGTGGGATAATATTGCTAGATTCTGTAGGCTGATAATGTCCAGCCTTAATTTTTTGTCCTATATCGCCACGAGTGCCTGAGATGATATAATAGCCCTTTTGTTTAGCCAAATGCCTAGCTTGTTGCACATCGGTAGTATTGGGGTAAAACTGCCTTACAAATGCAGTCAAATCATTTTTTGAAACAGCTTTTGTGTTTGGATAATTTTGCGCTAGATAGCAAAGTGTCAGTGCATCTTTTGTGAATTTTCCACTTTTATCTTGCAAATTTATGGGTTTTACCTCATCGTTTTTGAGATATTTTTTATAGTGTTCTTGTATTATTTTAGATTTCTTTGATTTCATTTTCACTCATTTTTTTAACTCTTTTTCTATGCGATTTTTGGCGATTTCAAAGTATTTTTTTTCAATTTCATAGCCGATAAATTTGCGCTTGTTTTGCAAGGCTGCGAGCGCGTGTGAGCCAGAGCCTAAAAATGGGTCTAGCACGATTTGATTTTCTTGGGTAAAAAGGCGAATTAAGTGTGAAATGAGCTTAATAGGCTTTCGTGTTAAATGCTCGATTTTTTCCTCGCTTTCTTGCTTTCGTGTTTGCTTTGAAACTTCCATTACATTGCTTGGGAATCTGCCATCTAAACTTTCTTTACTATTTATAAGCCCTAGTTTAAATTCTCTATAATTTTCTACAAAAGTGCCGATGCGGGGCTTTTGTGCTAGCACCATGGGTTCAATTTGCGGCTTTAATTGTGGCGTTTTTAAATCCTGCATTTCAGCTATTAAAGCCTCTTTTTGCGCACAAGTTAGATTTTTATCTTTTTTAATAAAATGCGTTTGACTAAAAGCCTTTGCTTGCCCATCGTATTTCCACGCAAGCATATCACGGATTTCAAAGCCTACTAAATCTAAGCTCATCGCCATTCGATGATAAAGCCTGCCTTGTGAAAATACGACACAAAAGCCACCGGGCTTTAGAATCCTAAAAAACTCTTTTGCCAAAGGAGTCATAAATTCTTGTAACCTCTCTCCCTGCGCCCTGTCAAATTTCATACCGATAGGCAAACCACCTACTATGCCTGATTTACTAGCTTTCTTGCTTAAATTTGCGTCATTCCATTCACACCCCATTCCGTCAATAAAATACGGCGGGTCTGTAACGATAAAATCAATCGATTGTGAATCTAAATTCTGCAAACCTACGCGACAATCTTGGTGATAGATTTTACACTTATAGGTAAGTAAAACCTCTTGCGAAATGTTGGTTAAATTTTTATATTGCAAAGCATCAAAACATTCTAAAGAATCTTTACAGAGGTCATCTTTGTGTGCAAGAGTCATAACAGTCCTTATTTGATTTTTGGCAATTATACTAAATTTGTGTTTTATTCGTGTCAAAATCATACTGATTGTCTGCTAGCAATTACCCAAGTGCCCCACCTTGCGCAAAGTATTTTTGATGAGAAATCGGGGCTGTAAAGCCATAAGCGAGGAAATAAGACTAATGCGTCTATTGACGAAGCGAGTGGCAAACTCCCCTATTTATCGCAAAAAGCCAAGCGCAAGCACCCCTAATGCCCCTGCACATTCACATCAAAATAATCCCTCAAACTATCCCCCACTACATTACACACCGCCACGCACACAAATAGCGCAAGCCCGGGATAAAGTAGCAACTCAGGGTTGCTCCACATATACTCCTTTGCCTCGCTTAGCATCACGCCCCATTCTGCCTGTGGGGCCTGCACGCCTAGCCCTAGAAACGAAAGCCCCGCAATGTGAAGCATAAAATGCCCTATATCCATTGTAGCAAGGACTAGACATTGACTAAATATGGGGGTTAGCATATTGCGCTTATAGCTTTGCAATGCGCTCGCGCCATACACGCGAGAGAGGAGCACAAACTCTTTGTTTTTGAGACTTAGCACGAGTGAGCGCACGATTCTCGCATACCACGCCCAATGCGTAAGCGCGATGGCAATGATGACATTTGCTAGCCCCGCGCCCAAAATAGCGATAAAAAGGAGCGATAAAATCGTGGTGGGCATACTTAGGAATATATCGCAGATTCGCATTATGGCGTTATCTATGCGCCCGCCTGCAAAGCCCGCTAGAGAGCCTATGCCTATGCCAAGCAAAAGCACAAGGGCTAAGATAAGCGCGACAGAGCAAAGCGAGAGCCTAGCCCCATAGATAAGTCTCGTGTAAATATCGCGCCCCAAATAATCCGTGCCTAAAATATGCGCTTCCGAAGTGGAGGCTAAAATCGCGTCTAAATCCATAGCTTCAGGGGTATAAGGCGCAAAAAATGGCAATATAAGTGCGCTAGAGAGAATCGCTATGAGTGCAAAAAGGGCGCATTTGCCAAGTAGGGATAATCTTTTTGGGTTTAAGTTTGTTGATTTTGTGGGTGTTGTGGGTGGAGAAGTTGTGGATTGCGCGTGGGTTGTGTGGTGTGGATTTGTATTTGAGAGATTGCTAGAATTTATAGTGCTAGATTTTGCCATTTTTTGCTCCTTTAAATTTTAAAATGTAAATCGCTTTTTTATTGAGTCAATTATAGAGTGTATAATTATGCCAACATTTTATAACCAAGACACCACATAAAAGGATTTCTATGTCAAGCGACAATGCCAAGCATTTACCCCAAGCTTTCCAGCCCATCGTTAGCTTTATTTGGAGCTGTGCAAATACCTTGCGCGACCATTACAAAAAAGGCGAATACCCAAACATTATCCTTCCTCTTGCTGTGATTCGCAGGATTGATGCCGTGCTAGAAGGAAGCAAAGAAAATGTCCTAGCCACTTATGAAAAATACAAAGACAAAGACGCAGAGTTTTTAGCCCCATTGCTTACTTCAAGCGACAAAGGTAGCGGACATTGCTTTTATAACACCTCACCTTATACCCTTACAACGCTACTTGATTCGCCAAGCCACATTCGCGCCAATTTTGAAAACTACCTTAATTCATTTAGCGAAAATGTAAGGGATATTATCGATAGATTTGACTTCTTTGCTCAAGTCAAAAAGCTCGATGACAAAGGCATACTCTACCCTTTGCTACAAAAATTCACAAATCCTAAAATCAACTTCTCTATCCACGCCACGCCAAATGCACAGGCATTAAGCAATTTGGGTATGGGCTATGTCTTTGAGGAGCTTATCCGCAAGTTTAACGAAGAAAACAACGAAGAAGCAGGAGAGCACTTCACCCCGCGCGAAGTGATATGGCTTATGACACATTTGCTCTTTTTGCCCGTGAAAGACAAGCTAAAAGAGGGGAGTTTTAGTATCTATGACAATGCCTGTGGAAGTGGCGGAATGCTAACCGAAGCAAAGAAATTTATCACTGATAAAAACGGCAAAATCGCCTCCAAAGCTCCCATAGAACTTTTTGGGCAAGAAATAAATGACAAAACTTATGCCATTTGCAAGGCAGATATGATGATAAAAGGTGAGAATCCAGACAATATCAAATTTGGCTCGACTTTGAGTAATGATGGATTTAGTGGCAAGACTTTTGATTTTATGCTGACAAATCCCCCTTATGGCAAGGATTGGGGCGATGATATAAAGAAAATCTGCGGTGGCAAAGAGAGTAAAAAAGATTGTTTAGACTTGCGCTTCAAAGACATAGGGCTAAGTGCCAAAAGTGATGGGCAAATGATGTTTTTGCTCAATCAACTCTCAAAGATGAAAGACCCAAAGCATTCTGTGCTAGGCTCACGCATTGCAAGCGTGCATAATGGCAGCTCGCTTTTTAACTCAGACGGCGGTATGGTAGCCATACGCAAGCATATTATACAAAACGACCTGCTTGAAGCTATCATCGCTTTGCCAACAGATATGTTTTACAACACAGGCATTCCTACTTTCATTTGGGTGATAACAAACAACAAACCAAACCACAAAAAAGGCAAAGTCCAGCTTATTAACGCCACAAGCGAGCGTTTTTACACCAAAATGAAAAAATCTCTTGGCAAAAAGTCTAAACAAATGCTTGAATCTCACATTGATTCTATCACGGATTTGTTTTTACGCTACGCAGATAAAAAGGACGATGAATCCTGCCTAATCCTTGAAAATGACGATTTTGGCTATGTAAAGATTCTCATCGAAAAGCCAAAAAGCATAGATTCACTCCTTGTAAGCGATAAATTTAACGAACTCAAAGACAAAGACAAAATTTTAGCTAAACTAAAAGAGCTAGAATCTTTTTGTCATACTGGGCAAAGCGAAGTATCCAAAAATCCAAAATCCCCACATTTCACAAGCCGTGAGGATTTTTTCGCCTTTTTAGACATAAAACTCAGCAAGGCTGAGCAAAATTTACTCATAGATAGCGACAAAAACGCTAACACAGAAAAAATTGCACTCAAAACAGACATTCAAAGCTACTATGAAAGCGAAGTAAAGCCCTTTGTGCCAAATTCGTGGATAGATTATGAAAGCAAGGAAATAGGCTATGAAGTGCTTTTTAACAAATACTTTTACACCTACAAAGCCCCGCGCCCTTTAAGCGAGATTCAAAGCGAGCTAAAAGAGTTAGAAACAAGCTTAAATTCATTACTAGGCGAGATTTTGAAATGAAAAAAGAAAAGCAAAGTGTCCAAACAATAGGAATCAAAATGCAAAGCAAGCAAATCACCATAGCACTTTATCACATTGATGGGCAAAACGAAAACGCCCAAGTTTTGATTAAA
>CAKVEH010000005.1 GCA_934728205.1 uncultured Helicobacteraceae bacterium | reverse complement strand
TTCAAAAAATCCACATTTTTCACTTTATCCACAGGTAAGCCCACTTCTTTAGCGATAAACTCTACATCTGGCTCTTTGCCTGTTTCTTGTATAGACTTACGCATAATCTTGTGGATTCTGTTAATCGTCTCAATCATATGGATTGGGATTCTTATCGTGCGCGCTTGGTCAGCGATTGCACGCGAAATAGCTTGGCGAATCCACCAAGTCGCATAGGTAGAAAACTTAAAGCCCTTTTTATATTCAAACTTATCCACCGCTTTCATCAACCCGATATTTCCCTCTTGGATTAAGTCCAAAAATGGTAAGCCACGATTGGTGTATCGTTTAGCGATGCTTACTACAAGGCGTAAATTTGATTTTGCCATTTTTGCCTTTGCCTTATCCGAAATATTTTTTCCGCGCTTGATTTGCTCTAAAATTTCTTTGAGTTTCTCTGGCTCTAGGTTAAATCCACCTTCACTTGCCTCTTTTGTTTTAAAGAGTTTTTGAATCTCCACATACGCACTCACCATCGTGGCTTCTGGCACACTAGCGACAATATCTTCGCGACTCATTGAAGTGATTTTAGAGAGAATCTCTTGGTGATTTTGTTTAAGCGTATCATTAAAAAGCGGGAGTTTATATTCAAGTCTTTTGAGCTCTTTTTCAAACCCATCGCCACTTTTTAGTGTATTCTCCATCGCCTTTACAAGCTCGTTAATAAGCTTGCTTGTAGGACCTAAATCAAGTAATTTGTCCTTTAAAATCTGCTTTTTGTGTGCGAGCAAAAGAATCTGCGCCAAATCCTCATCGCTCTTGGCTTTATTTTTTTTCTCTTTTTCATTGATTGTATTTTCTGTGTTAAGGACTTTAAGCCAATCACGCTTTGCTTTATCAAGTGCTTTAAAACTCTCCAACACTTTTTCTACACGCTTTTTATCTTTGCGTTTGGCGACTTTTAAGACCTTTTTATCCTCGAGTGTTTGCTTTGTGTTTTCAGATTCTAAATCACTCTCCTCGACATCTAGCTCTAATGATTCAGAATCTTCGCCCTCCTCCTCATCATCATCGAAGCTTTTAAAAAGCTCTTTTACGCGTCTCTCTCTATTGATAAGCGCGTCTTTGTAATCATAGATAAAATCAATAAGATAAGGCACAGAGCAAATCGCATCTAAAATGGTGCTCTCTCCAATTTCTATTTTTTTAGATAAATCCACCTCTTCTTCTTTGGTGAGAAGTGGCACTTGCCCCATTTCACGCAGATACATTCGCACAGGGCTATCGCTCCTGCTCCACTCTAAGAGCTCTTTATCCTTAGTGAAGTCAAACTCGCTCTCTAACTCCTCATCTAGCATTCTCTTGCGCTCTTTTTGAGATTGGACTTTTTCTTTATTGTTGAGTTTGATTGCTGCTTCTGAAGAGCTTAAAAGTTCTTTTTTGTATTTTTTTGCCATTTCTCGGATTTTTCGCGCTTGCGCACTTGAGGGTGCTTTGTTAAAAATTTGCGCAATTTTTTCGTAGGTTACATAACTACTTTCTTCCTCTTTAAAGAATTTTTCCAAAGAACCCATTACCTCTTTGGCTTTTTTCTTATCAGTGCTTTTTTCATCTTCTCCATCAATGATAATCATCTCTTCCATATCAGCATCAGTCATCTCATCAAAGACATCGTTTTGTTCATTTTGCACTGCCATAGACACTCCTTATTACAAAGTCCTGCTTATTTTTTAGCATTTGTTACACCCTTTAAAATCGGCTAACCATCGACTAATGCTAAAAAAATTTAATACCAAAAACCATATTTTGGTAAATAAAACGCAAAATTTATAGAATTTTAAGGAATTTTTGTATCTAAATTCTGCAATTTTTCGCTAAAAGATTCCCTAACTTTTTGCTACAATGCCCTAAATTAAGGCTTAAAAAGAGCATTCTTAATGAATAATCTTGCCAACACACCTAAACGCTCTTTAATTTTGCTACAATTCCAAGTTAAATTCAACTTTAAGGCTAAATGTATGGATTATAAAGATACTCTTATTTTACCCAACACAGATTTCCCAATGCGTGGTAACCTCACTGCTAGCGAACCACCCGTATATACCAAATGGCAAGAAAAAAAAATATATGAAAAAATGCTAAAGGCAAATGGAAACAGCAAAGATACTTTTAATTTACACGATGGACCTCCATACGCCAACGGACACTTGCATATCGGGCACGCGCTTAATAAGATTCTTAAAGACATTGTGGTGAAATACCACTACTTCAAAGGTGAAAAAATCGCCTATACACCGGGCTGGGATTGCCACGGATTGCCCATTGAACAAAAAGTAGAAGAAAAACTTGGCAAGGCGAAAAAAGATACTTTGCCAAAATCAACCATTCGCCAAATGTGTAGAGATTGGGCACAAAATTTCCTCACTATTCAAAGTGAGGAATTTCAAGCGTTAGGAGTGCTTGGTAACTTTAAAAATCCTTATAAAACAATGGATTATGTCTTTGAGGCGCAAATTTATCGCTCCCTTTGCCAAATCGCCAAAGAGGGCCTGCTCGTGCAACGATTAAAGCCAATTTATTGGAGCTGGGCGTGTGAAACCGCGCTTGCAGACGCAGAAGTAGAATACCAAGATAAAGTTTCAGATTCTATCTTTGTGAAGTTTGCTCTAAGCGATGAAGCAAAAAAATCTCTCAAATTAGAATCTAGCACAAATAAAGTTGGTGTAGTGATTTGGACGACTACGCCTTGGACACTACCCGCTAATGTGGGGATTGCAATCAATCCAAATGAAGTCTATGTCCTTGCGCAAAATGGATGCATTGTGGCAAAATCACTCTTTGAAAAACTTAAAGAAACTCTTGGCTTACAAACAATAATGCGTGAATTTAGCGCAAAAGAATTAGAGAATCTAAAGGCGATAAATCCACTTAATGGGCGAGATTCTGTGTTGATTTTAGCAGAATATGTCTCACTTAATGATGGGAGTGGGGCGGTGCATACTGCGCCCGGGCACGGCGAAGATGACTACTACATTGGCTTGGAATATGGATTAGAAGTTATTATGCCCGTTGATGATAAGGGGAATTTCTCGCCTTTAGTAGAAAGTCTTAAACTCCTGCCAAACGCAAAAGAATTTGTCGGTCAGCACATTTTTGATGCCCAACCACGCATTTTAGAGCTTTTGGGGGAGAGTCTATTGCATTCAAGTAAGATTACGCACTCTTATCCACATTGCTGGCGTTCTCATAAACCTGTGATTTATCGTGCCACGACACAATGGTTTATTTTGCTTGATGAGCCGTTCTTTGAGGGGAAAACTTTGCGCCAAATTGCCCTAAATGAAATTGAAAAAACAACATTTTATCCACAAATCGGACGCAACAGAATCTATGGAATGGTGCAAAATCGCCCTGATTGGTGCATCTCTCGTCAAAGGGATTGGGGTGTGCCAATCGCGTTTTTCATAGACAACACAAATGGCGAAGCGATTTTAGATTCTGAAGTGTTAGAGCATATCGCGCAAATATTTGAAAAACAAGGCTGTGATGCGTGGTGGGAGCGCGAGGTAGAGGAGTTACTCCCGCAAAGCTGGAAACACAGGGCAAAAGATTTGCAAAAAGGCAAACATATCTTAGATGTGTGGTTTGATAGTGGAAGCACTTGGAGTGCTGTGCTACAAAATCCCACATACAATGCAGGTGCGTATCCTGCGAGTATGTATTTAGAGGGGAGCGACCAACACAGAGGCTGGTTTCAAAGTTCATTGCTTGTGTCGTGCGCAATCAACAAAAAAGCCCCGTATAAAAGCGTGCTTACACACGGATTCACAATGGATGCAAATGGGCGTAAAATGAGCAAATCATTAGGCAATGTGGTGCTTCCACAAGAAGTCATCAAGCAATATGGAAGCGAGATTCTAAGACTTTGGGTGGCATTAAGTGATTATCAAAATGACCAACGCATTTCTAATGAGATTTTAAAGCAAATTAGCGAGCAGTATAAAAAGGTGCGTAATACCATTCGATTCCTCCTTGCAAACACACAAGGCTTAGAGAATCTCACTCCACTAAGCTCACAGATTGATAGCTACATTGTCGCGCTCGCACAAAAGGAACTAAACACTGCAAACGCGCTCTTTGGCGAGTATGAATTCGCTAAGGGCTTTAGTGTGATAATGAACTTCTTAAGCACGCATTTAAGTGGCGTGTATATGGATTTGTGTAAGGATAGCTTGTATTGTGATGGGATTGGCGATTCTCGTAGGCTCTCTATTCAAAGTGCTATGGCACTTATCTTACGCAAATTACTTTTCACTATTGCTCCTGTGCTGACATACACTGCGTATGAGGCATTTTCGCACGCAAGTGAATTGGTAAAAAACGGCGGGGAAGATATTTTTGACATACGCGATAGCGACTTAGATTCTCTTAGTAATCTCGCATATACAGCGGATTTTACCCGTTTAATGCACATTAGAGAGAAGTTTGGTGAATGCGTAGATGGGCTTAAAAAAGAAAAACTTATCAAATCCTCGCTAGAACTCTGCGTAATAAGCCCAAATAAGCAAGAGTTTAGCGAGCTAGAGCGATGGCTTATCGTAAGTGAATGCAAGAGTGCGCAAGATGGCGAGGAAATTTTGGGTGAATTTGGCGTTGAAAACACACAATCAAAAACCACCGAGACATTTTATATCGCCCGCGCGAAAAAGCATAAATGCCCGCGTTGTTGGCAATTTATCGCGCCCAGCGAGGATTGCTTATGTGTGCGCTGCAAGCAAGTAGTCGGGTGAGAATCTTAACGCAATAGGAATGATAGTATGGAAAATATGTTTGATTTAAGCAAGCCTTTTGGATATTTTGAAGCCTTTAGCACTATTGGTGTTGTGTTGGGATTGTCATTGGTGATATTTTTACTCCTACGATACTTCCGCCCTAATCCGTAATAAAAATTTGCAATTATCAACTCTTTTTAACTTGCTTTCTAAATAAAGTTGCAATAATGAAAGATAAATGTGTCGTTGTGTTGAATTGAATTTTATGAGATTTTTTTAGTTTGCTTTATATTTTGTGGTTTTTGTGTGGAGAAGTTATGGTAAAAATGCAAAGATTCTATAAGAGAATCTTTGCATTGTAGTTTGTGATTACACAATTCCTTGGTCAATCATTGCGCCAGCCACTTTTCTAAAGCCAGCAATGTTTGCACCAAGCACAAGATTTGTAGGTTCACCAAATTCCTTAGCCACTTCACTTGAAGCACGGAATATACTCTCCATTATCTCGTGCAATCTTGCATCAACCACATCAAAACTCCACGGATTCATACTTGCATTTTGCGCCATTTCTAATCCGCTCACTGCCACGCCACCAGCATTTGCAGCTTTACCAGGACCATAGGCGATTTTTGCATTGAGGAATTGATGCACCGCTTCGATAGTTGAAGGCATATTCGCTCCCTCACTCACGCATTTACACCCATTTTTTAAGAGTATCTTAGCGTCCTCTTCGCTTACTTCATTTTGTGTCGCTGATGGGAATGCTGCAAAGCAAGGCACACTCCATACGCCATTTGTGCCCTTTTTATAATCGCTCGCTTTAGTGTATTTGGCACTTGATTTTTGTGCTGCATAAGATTCTAAAGATTCTCTGCGAACTTCTTTAATCTCTTTTAGCAACGCTACATCAATGCCGCTCTCATCGTAAATCATTCCTTTAGAATCACTTACTGTTACAGCTTTTGCGCCTAATTGATGGAGTTTCTCAACCGTGTAGATTGCCACATTGCCTGCACCTGAGACAGTGCAAGTCTTACCTTGTAAGCTCTCACCACGCTCTTTTAGCATTTCCTCAGCGAAATACACACACCCATATCCTGTGGCTTCTGTGCGCACTAGACTTCCACCCCAAGCAAGGGCTTTGCCCGTAAGCACACCATCAAAACGATTAGTAAGACGCTTATATTGACCAAAAAGATAGCCAATCTCACGCCCGCCAACACCTATATCTCCTGCTGGCACATCGGTAGTCGCACCAATGTGGCGGAAAAGCTCATTCATAAAGCTTTGGCAAAATCGCATCACTTCTCCATCACTTTTGCCGTGTGGGTCGAAGTCGCTTCCACCCTTACCACCACCCATAGCAAGCGTAGTAAGAGAATTTTTAAGCACCTGCTCAAAGCCCAAAAATTTGATTACCCCTTCATTCACACTTGGGTGAAAGCGTAATCCTCCCTTGTATGGTCCAATCGCTGAACTAAACTCAATACGATAGCCACGATTGACCTGCACTTTGCCATTATCATCAACCCAAGGCACACGAAAGTGAATCTCGCGCTCTGGGAGCACCATTCGCTCTAAAATCGCGTGTTTTTGGTATTTTGGGTTTTTATCCACTTCTAAACGAAGAGAATCAAAAACCTCTTCTACGGCTTGATGAAAAAGCACCTGAGACGGAAAATTAGCCTTTAAGTTGGCTAGAACTTGCTGTGTATAAGACATTGCACGCTCCTTAATATTTTTTTTACAAGGGCGATTTTAACAAAATTATTCTTAATTTTTTTTTAAACACAACAAGAAACCGCTAAATTACGCAAAAATTCCACAAATAATTTCCCTAATTTATTATGTTAAAAAATTCTTTGTCTAAATAGAGCATAACCACAAAAATTGCTTCAAAAACATAAAAAGCACAAAAAAATGGGATAAACGAATAATATATGGGAGCGAGCTTAAAAAACTCGCTTTAGAAGGTTTTCTGCCTTAAGGATTGAGATAAGCCTATCCTCTCGCTTGCCAATACCTTGAATGAGATTCTCTCCCTCACCAATAGTTTCTGGCACAGGGTCAATATCACTTTGATTTATCCACATAGCCTCATTAAGCTTATCAATGACAAAACCTGCCATTTCATCGTGGTTATGCACAACTAAATATCGCGTGTCTTTATCTTGTTTAATCGCATTAAGCCCAAACTTCATTCGTAGGTTAATAAGTGGATAGACGCTTCCGCGTAGATTAAACACGCCCAACACATAGTTAGGTGTGCCCGGCACGCGTGTATATTCGATAGGTCGCTCAATTCCTTTTATATTGAGGATTGGCACAGCAAATTCTTCATTCCCAATAGTGAAGCTAATGATTTGCAGTGCCTCCTCGATTTCGGTGTTTTTGTTGTCAATGCCTTTTTGCTGGTCTTGCATTACTTTTTTTACTTGGTCGCTCATTTTACTCTCCTGTCGTTTCAAGGTGAATATTGCGTTTCACCACATTGGTTAAATACTCGGGTGTATAGGGCTTAGTGATATACTCTGTCATACCAGATTCTACCCCACGCATTCTATCAGTCTTGCTATTCCTACTTGTAACCGCAATCAATGGCAGATTCTTAAATTTATTATATTTTCGCACTTCGCTAGCGAAAGTATAACCATCCATCTTTGGCATCTCTATATCCACAAGCACGGCATCAAGTGGCTTATCACTATTTTTAACAATTTCTAAACCATCTAATCCATTTGCTGCTTCAAGCACCGTTACACCAAGCTTTTTAAGGCATTTTTTCATAATCGCTCTATCAGTGTTGCTATCATCAATAGCAAGCACGACATAATCCGCTGGAGAACTTTTGGTTTTTTGTGTTTCAACCTCATCCATTAGCTTATTGATACTTACTTTTACGCCTTTTGCCATTTCCATCATACCCGCGACATCGACAATAAGTGTAATCTTGCCATCACCTCGCACGGTCGCTCCAGCTATGCCTTCTGTGCCTTTTAGGTAATAACCAAGCGATTTGATAACCACCTCTTCTTGTCCCACAAGGTAATCCACAATCACACCTATCTTTTGGTCTGCAAGTCCAATGATAACCACATACACTTCATTCATCGCCTCTAAAACAGAATCTATCTTAAAAATATCTGCCAGTCGCACGAGAGAAAGCACCTCATCACGCAATCTTAACACACTCTTGCCATCAATGGCATAAATCTCCTCTTGGCTAATGCGCACCGTTTCAATAACCGATGAAAGCGGAATAGCATAATACTCCTCTTGCACACCCACAAGCAATGCTTGAATAATGGCAAGCGTAAGTGGGATTTTAAGTTTAAAGACCGTGCCCACACCCTTTTCAGAATCTATCTCAATGATTCCATTAAGTTTCTCAACATTAGTTTTCACCACATCCATTCCCACACCGCGCCCCGAGACATTTGATACGACTTTGGCAGTAGAAAAGCCCGGTTTAAAGATGATGCCAAAGGCTTCTTTTTCGCTCATTGTATCGGCTTCTCGCTCGCTGATTAAGCCTTTCTCAATTGCCTTTTGCTTAAGCATATCCGCATCTAAACCCTTACCATCATCAACTACTTCAATAACGATATGATTCCCCTCGTTATACGCTTTCAAATCTACGCGTCCTGTTTCAGGCTTACCAGCAACCTTTCTATCCTCTGGTGATTCCACGCCGTGGTCGCAAGAGTTACGGATAATGTGAATGAGTGGGTCGCCAATTTCCTCAATAATAGATTTATCAAGCTCTGTTTCTTCACCTGTGATTACCAAGTCAATGCTTTTTTTCAAATCACGCGATAAATCGCGCACCATTCTAGGGAATTTATTAAATACCTTTCCAACAGGTTGCATACGCGTTTTCATCACTGCTAGCTGAATATCGGTAGTAACGCTTGAAACGCTTGAAACAACTTGATTAAGCTCCTCTAAGAATCGCTCGCCATCATATCGCTCCTCAACATCACCATAAATCTTAATAAGGCGGTTTTTGCCAAGCACAAGCTCACCAATCAAGTTCATCAAATGGTCTAATCTGCGGACATCTACACGCACAGTTTGCTCGACATTAGTCGCTGGAGCATTTCCGTCTTTTTTCTCTGCTGGTTTGGGGGCAGGTTTAGCCGCTGGCTTGGGAGCGGCTGGGGCTGGTTGTGCGGGGGCGGCTTGAGCCTTTGGAGCTTCGGTAGATGGTGTGCTTGGAGCTTGCACCTCCACTGCTACACCTTGTTTTTTAAGTTCCTCACGGCGTGCCTTATCTGCCTCTTGGCGTTTTTTAAGCAATCGTTCAATCTCAGCATCAACTTGTTCGCCACTCATTGATGACACATCAATCTCTGGCTCATTTGCTAAAGGATTGGAAGAATCTGTGGCTGGGGCGGCGGCTGGGGCTGGTTGTGCGGGGGCGGCGGCTGGGGCTTCTGGGGTAGATTCTGCTGGAGTTGCGCCACCTGTGGAGATGGCTTGCAATCTTTTCACAATATCAGTGATGTCAATGCCACTATTAGAATCTGTGCCATTATCCCTAATGGCGTTGAGTAGAGATTTCATCAAGTCAATCGAAGCAAGCACCACATCCATTACATCAGGAGTGATTTTTAACTCACCTCTACGCGCTTTATTTAGCACATCTTCCATATTGTGCGTAAGGCTTGTAAGAATATCTAGATTCAAAAACGAGCTAGAGCCTTTCACGGTGTGTGCTACACGGAAGATTCTATTAAGCAATTCCAAATCTTCTGGGTTGCTCTCTAGTTCGACTAAGTCTTGGTCGAGTTGCTCAACCATTTCAAAGGCTTCGACAAGGAAGTCCTCCATTATCTCTTGCATATCATCCATAAAAAACCTCCGCTTTAAATTTAAGTTTTATCAACCCCAAAATTTAGTGTTTTTGGGATTGTAGCAAATTTTAGAGCTATTTAGATAAAATTTTAGAGATTTCATCATAAAATGACCCCGCGTCAAATTTCACTAAATACGCATCAGCACCAACTTTTTTTCCTTTCTCCGCGCTAATTCTATCACAAATCGAAGAATTAAAAACTACGGGGATGCTTGAAAACCGCCTATCTTGCTTTACTATTTCAGCAAAATGAAAGCCATCCATCTTTGGCATTTCTACATCTGAAACGATAATTTTAAGATGTTGGTTAAGTTCGTTGCCATACTTGGCATACAAACCCTCTAGCTTTTGCAAGCCATCTTCGCCATTCACCGCCTCTACAAGCTCAAAGCCCGCATTGCCAAGAGAAGTGCGCAAAAGTTTGCGTGCAATAACACTATCATCTAAAATGAGAGCCATTCCGTCAAATTTGGGAATCTCGCGCGTAGAACCATCATCTTTACACAAAGATTTCATTGGGTCGTAGAAATCCAAGTCATCGATGATTCCCTCTAAATCGAGAATCAGTAGCGTTACACCATCTTCTATACGCGTAGTGCCCGTGATTTTAGAGCGACTATTATCACCACTTATACCAAACTCCGCACCATCAATATCTTTCCAACTAATACGGCGGATTCTCTTTGCTTCGTGAATCACAAAGCCAATTTTAATGTTGTTAAAAATCGCGATAATGACTTTTCTATCTCTATCCCTTGAAGTGTCAGATTGCACTCTAATCCATTTAGTCAAATCTACCAATGGCACAATCTCTCCACGCAAATCAAAAGTCCCAATCACATAATCAGGGGCGGCAGGTAAATCAAAAATATGGTCTGGATACACCACAACGCCCTCAACCTTAGCGACATTTATCCCATACACACCCTCATAAACTCTGTTATCTTCGCGTAGCTCATAGATTCTAAAATCTAATAGTTCCATTTCATTGGTGCTTAAACTAGGAATGCCTGATTTTTCGCCCAGCATATTTTGATTTCTCCCACATAGTTTTAATCTCTTTGACTTTAGTGCAAAACAATCGGCAATTTTATCAAATCTTTATATCATTGATTGTATCTATAAGGTCATTAAGGCATAAAGTTTCACTATTTTCACAAAAAGCTGGCAAACACACATACAAAACCCCATCTTTGAGTTTATGTTTGTTTAAATGAAAATGCCCCTCGATAATAATTTGTGGCATTTTTTTTTCTCTATGAGCAAAATATCGCTCATACAAATGCAATCTTCTCCCACAAAATGCCTCTGCTTCCCCAGCAAATGGGCGCATTTTTTTACGCACGATTTTTTGCTCCAATGCCTTATACAACTTACCAAAACACACTTTATTAAGCATTTTAACAACATTGCGACCAAAAGAAGAATTTAAGATTCCAATATAGACTTTGTAGCGCAAATTTAAAAACAAATCGCCGTGCGCTAAACTTACGCACTTCTCATTAAATGTCGCCAAAAGCGGCTGGCTTTTGCGTGGGATAAAATGCACGCAAGGGAGCAATGATTGCAATGACTGCAGAGCGAAATCGTGATTACCCTCAAACCAAAAAACCTCGCTTCTTTGACTTAAAACCTCTATAACCGCGAGCAATTTTTGATTTGATTGCACACTTGTTTGAATGTTACCAACGAGCACTTGTGCAATATCACCCATTAAAAACACTTGCGAGCAATGCAACGATTCTAAAAAATTTGGCAAATCTTTTGGCGCATAACCACTAGAATCTGTGGTATTTGTGCGAAGATTCTCACTAATAAGCGTGCAATCAAACCAATGAGAATCCGCGACAAACACCGCATCAAGGTTAATGACAATTTCTGTGTATTTTGACATTAAGCTTCATCAAACTTTTGGGATTGCGCAGTCCGCAGGGAATCCGCACATTAAATTTGCATTTACTACCGCTTGGGAGCTCGCCCCGCGCATAAGGTTATCAATCGCGCTATTGACATAGAGCGCGTTTCCTCTTTTTGAAGCAAAAATATCACACATATTGGTTTTACATACATTGCTTACACGCACGGGGCTTTCACAGATTCTCACAAATTCCGCTCCCTTGTAGGTTTTTTGTAAAATTTCTAATGGCTCAATATCCTCGCTAAGCTCGGCAAAAACACTCACTAGCATTCCGCGTGTAATGGGGATAAGGTGGGGAATAAAATGGATTTGTAACTCTCTATTCCCAAAAAGAGCACATTTCTCTTCCATTTCGATTTGGTGGCGATGATTGAGCGGTGAATACGCGAATATATTTTCGTTAATAGTAGGAAAATGTGTATTATCACTGAGCTTTTTCCCCGCGCCACTCACGCCACTTTTAGCATCAACAAAGATAGTATTTGACTTGATAAATGGCAAAAATGGCACAATGGCTAAAAGTGTCGCTGTTGGATAACAACCCGGATTTGCCACCAAAGAAGCATTTGCGATTTCTCTTTTGGCATATTCTGGCAACCCATATACTGCGCTTTGTAAATTATGCAAATCGCTATGCGGACAATAAAACTTCTCATAATTTTGCGCACTTAAACGATAATCTGCAGATAAATCAACAACCTTTAGCCCACCAAGATTTTCTCCTAATCCTTTGACAAACTCCATAGCACTTTTATGCGGTAGAGCTAAAAACACTATATCACAGCTTGCAATCGTCTCTTGTGGGTCTGCCTTTTTTACCTCACATTCAAAGATTCCCTTAAACTCAGGGTGAATTTGCTCTATGCTTGTTTGCCCCTGTGAGTTTGCCAGCAAAGTAATCTCAAAATGCGGATGAGGAAGCAAAATCTTTAATAACTCTGCGCCCGTATAGCCACTCACTCCAATGATTCCAGCGCGTAAGCGTTTCATTTACCCTCCTAACTAACCTTACAATCTTTTTGCAATGATTGCATAAAATTTTCCACGATTGTAACAAAATGTTTTAAACTTGCTAAATCAAGCCTCTCTTGCGTGCTATGCGGGAAATCTATGCTAGGACCGATAGAGAGAATCTTTAGTAGCTCGCTCTTGCCAGCACTTTTAGCGCGTAGCTCACCGATGCGCTTTTGCAAAATCCCGCATTCTAATCCCGCGTGAATCTGCACCACACTTGGTGTGATTTCACACACATTAAATTCTTTCACAAGGAGTTGCAAAAGTGTGTCATCATCGTGTATGCTTCGTTTCCACGCTCCGTAAAAATCACTTATCTCCACTGCAAAGTCCTGCATTTGCAGTGATTGTCGTAAGCGTGTCTTGGTGTGCGTGAGTTTTTCATCATCATTTGCCCGCGCCATAATGCTTAGACTAAAAGTCGGCGTTGGACTAATCTCTAACTCACAAAGGGAAAGATTCGCAGAGTTTAGCACCACCGCGCCATCACTCTCATACACGCCACTTTTTATCTCTAGCAAAATAGGGAGAATCTGCTCTTTAACAAAGCTAAGATTCTCACTCCACTCACATTGCCTAAAGACAAAGCCCCATTTTTTAGCACTTTTTAGACAAAGAGATTGTGGGGATTTCTCAAAAGATTCTAAATAATTGCAAAATTTTCCTAACGCTAAAGAATCAAGCAAATCTTGCTCGCTTGCGATAATTACCTCAACGCCCGTTGGAATAGAGTTTCGCTTCTCCCCACCCTTAAAGCGCATAATCTCGCAAGGCAGCTCTCCTAACAACTTCGCGCACTCAATAATGGCATTCTCACGCCCCTTATTTATATCAATCCCGCTATGCCCACCTTGGAACCCAAACGCTGTAATGGTGTAAAAATGCGCATATTTACACTTTTGAGGATGAAGAGATTTTTTTGCATTTATATCCATACCACCCGCGCAACCAAGCACAATTTCATTGATATTTTCAGAATCTAAATTAAGCATAATGTTGGCGTGTATTGGCAGTTGCAATGCCTTTGCACCAAGCATACCCACTTCCTCATCATTAGTAAAAAGGCATTCTATATCATCATATTTGTTTGCTAACGCCAAGCACAGCGCGATAGCAACGCCATTATCCGCACCAAGCGAAGAATCTCGCGCGCGTAAAAATCGCTTCTCTCCTTGCGCTTCCTCATAGAGCTCAAGTGGCTTTTTCTCTCGCGCTTGCCCCACCGCCACCATATCATAATGCCCCTGCAAACAACATTTTGGATTACCCTTTAGCAAATGGATATTGCGCACTTCATCGACACTGACTTGCGCACCTAATTTTTTGCATTCTTGCGATAAAAATTCAAAAAGCAATGTTGTATCGTAGCTAGGATGCGGGATGCTAGCGATTTTGCCAAAATATTCAAGCGTTTTTTGTATCATCTTCTCTCGTTTAACATAATTTCTTTAGATAAAACACAGGTGCGATTATAGCAAAAACAAATAAGAGATTTGTATAAGTGCATAGTCTTTCCCTTGATTGTAAATAGATTTTTTGCTATGTTACGCGCGTTAAACACAAAATAAAAACCCTCGTAAAAAGAGGAAAGAATAAGGAGAGACAATGAAAGTCTATGAAAATATCACCGACATTATCGGCAAAACACCAATCATAAGCCTAAAGCAAATCGCACCAAACCTCTATGGTAAGTGCGAGTTTCTAAACCCTAGCCATTCGGTCAAAGACAGAGCGGCTTATGCGATGATAGATGAGGCTCTAAAAAGTGGCAAGATAAACCAAGACACCACCATTGTAGAATGCACAAGTGGCAATATGGGAATCTCACTAGCGATGATTTGTGCGAGCTTGGGGCTAAAGATAATCCTCACAATGCCAGAATCTATGAGTATCGAGCGTAGGAAAATGGTGCAACTCTTTGGCGCGAAGCTCGAACTAACCCCCGCGAGTGAGGGAATGAAAGGCGCACTCAATAAGGCAAATGAGATTTTAGCTAATACGCCAAATGCCTTTATGCCAAGCCAATTTAGCAATCTCGCAAACAAAGAAATGCACAAAAAAACCACCGCGGTTGAGATTTGGGAGAGCTTTGGGGCGAATTTAGATTATTTTGTCGCGGGATTTGGCACAGGCGGGACGATAAGCGGTGTGGGCGAAGTGCTCAAAGAAAAAAACCCAAATATCAAAATTATAGGCGTAGAGCCAGCCGCCTCACCGCTGCTTAGCAAAGGACAAGCAGGCGGGCATAAGATTCAAGGCATTGGCGCGAACTTTATCCCAGAAATCCTAAATCGTAGCGTGATAGATGAAATCGCGTGCGTGGAGAACGATGACGCTATCGCTATGGCACAGAGGCTTGGCAAAATCGGCATAATGGTTGGAATCTCAAGTGGTGCGAATGTGAGCGCAGCTCTAAAAATCGCACGCGAGCATAGCGATAAAACGATTTTAACCGTGCTAAATGACACTGCAGAGCGATATTTAAGCACGGATTTGTTTAATACGCTCTAACTTTTTAAAGTCGCGTTTTGCAAAGACGCGACTTATAGCATAGACACTAATTAAATTAAAATTATTTCTCATTATTTAAGCTATATTTCAGTTTTAATTTGATACTATCGCGCACTTAATTCTACAATAATAAGGTGAGTGGTCTTATGAAATTTTTTAATTTGGTAGCATTGAGTTTAATGGTAATGAGTTTTATAATAGCACAGGATTTGACACAAGAGGGGGGGGGCAGAATGAACTTGAATCTGTGCGATTGCAAAAGTCTGTCGTAACAACAAGTGGCTTTGAAGAAAATATCCAAAGCGCTCCATCATCAATCTCCATAATAGAATCAAAAGAATTACAAGAAAGACCCATTAGAGATTTAGGCGAAGCAGTGAGCCAAGTGCCCGGTGTTAATGTAGATGCTGGCATTAGCACAGTGGGGGGATATGCTATCTCTATGCGCGGTATGCCTGCAAGCTATACTTTATTGCTCCTAGATGGCAAGCGTCAAGGAGCTAGCACTGAAACTTTCCCAAACTTTAATTTTTCAGAATCTGCCTTTATGCCACCTATAAGTGCTATCGAACGAATTGAAGTCATAAGAGGTCCTGCTTCTGTCGTATATGGTAGCGATGCAGTCGGTGGTGTGGTAAATATCATTCTTAAAAAACATTTTCAAAAATGGAGTGGCAATGTGCTTATTAACTCTACACTACAAGAATCCAAACATTTTGGACATTTGTATGGCATAGCGGCTTTTGGAGCTGGACCACTTGATAAATCCAAAAAACTCTCTTTGCAACTTCGCGCTAAAAGCAACTTCCAATCTAATCCAAGAGACTTTTCTTTCCCATTACCACAAGGAGTTTCACAAAACTTGCAAGGTTCTATCGTTGGTTCTAGGGCAAATGAACAACAAGAAATAGGGGGGAGGTTTGGCTATGAGCCCAACAAGACGCATTATATTTATGCTGATTATAGTTTTGCAAGACAATGGTATAACTTTACTTGGGGCAACACGAATTTCCCAGCCCATAGCATTACAAGACATAACTCTATAATTCGTCATCAAGGTAATTATGGAGAAAATGGTGCAATTCGCACGGACACAAGCCTACAATACAATAACACTAATTATCCAACAAGAAGCAGGAGTGCAAATGATGTAATTTTAGAGCACCGCACTATTATTCCATTTTGGCAAATGAATGTAAATGTCGGTGCACAATATATGTATAGCAATGTCTTAAGCCTAAATGGCACAGAGTTTGGAGGCGATGTAGGAAACAAGTTAGAGAGACATACTTTTGCACTCTATGCAGAAGACCAATGGCAAATTATAGATTCTTTGTCTTTAAGCATTGGCGTGCGAGGAAATATGAGTAATACATATAATTCCAATATTTCCCCACGCGTGTATCTAGTGTATATGCCCCTACAAAATAGTGCGATTGGGGATTTAAGCATTAAGGGGGGAATCTCTACGGGGTATAAAATGCCCTCAATGACTAATGTCGCTAAAGGCTGGGGTGCTAGCACAGGACAAGGCTGGACGCATATATATGGTAATCCTAATTTAAAGCCAGAATCTTCTCTCAACTACGAATTAGGCATTATCCAAAGTAATGATTTTGCACAATTTTCACTTACAGGCTTTTATATAGACTTTAAAGACAGAATCTCTGCTTTAAGCGTGCAAGTAGGAGAACCTTTGCCTGCAGGATACACTTGCTTAGGTGGTTGGACTGGGAATAACCAAAATGGGATAGCCTCTTGTCAATATTACTACAATGTCGATACAGCGAGAAGCTATGGATTAGAGGCATTTGCACAAATTAAGAATAATTTTGAAGTAAGCGAAGTTTTGTTTAATCTTTCTTATACTTGGAGTAAAAATGAAAATACTTCAGGGACAAACAAAGGAATGCCACTTAGCGGTATCCCACAACACACAATCAATAGCGCGATAAATTACACTTACAAAGATTTTGGTGTAACCTTAAGAGGCGAGTTTCGTGCTATGCAGCTACGCACCAATATCGGTAGCACAAAAACCGCCCTAGATACTTTTAGACACAATAATCCTAGCGTAAGTGAGTATTACAAACCCTACTTTTTGTTGCATTTAGGTGCGAATTACAATATTACTAAGACGCTTCGTGCACAATTTGGAATCTATAATCTCCTTAATCATAACTTTATTGATTATTACGCATACACAAATGCAAACAACGCAACTGCGTTTGCCAACAATTACAATGTTATCCGCGAGGGCAGGAGATATTTCCTTAGCCTTAGTATGGACTTTTAAGGAATTATAATGCGATATTGCCTTGTTGTTATAATGTTGTTTAGCTTAAGCAATCTTAACACAAAACCAAACAACACTATAACAAAGCTAGACACAAAGACAACACAAACTTTTGACATTCGCACGATAGAGCAAATTTCTGCAAATGAATCCATTTACACCATTACACTAAGCAAAATTAAATCACCAAAAACAAAACCCAAAAGTTATAGAATCTTTTATATACTTGATGGCAATGGACATTTACCAATCGCCCTAAACGCACTTGCTAATCAATATTGCAAAAAAAATTCTTTGTGTGATGAGCTAGATTATGTGATTCTTGTTGGCATAGGCTATGCAGGAGAATACGCCGATATTGCATTTCCACCCTTAAGGACGCGGGATTACACACCAAATATTCCAAAAGAGTTGCTCGATTCTATGGATAATAAACAAGATTTTCTTAATGGCGGTGGAGCGCAACATTTTTTAGAGGTTTTTATACAAACCATTATACCTATGGTGCAATCGTATATATCACGCGAGTTCAATATACCGCTAAGCAAAGAGAGTGGGATTTTTGGGCATAGTTTTGGCGGACTTTTTGTCCTCTATGCCTTAAGTAATGCGACACAACACTTTAGCCATTTTTATGCGATTTCACCATCGCTTTGGTGGGGAAATGGCGAATTTATAGGAAAAAATAGAGCGATTGACTTTACACGCATTAAAAGAGATTCTATAACTTTATGGATTATGCACGATTGGCAAGAACCAAAAGTTAAAGAAACTAAAGAAGTGAAAAATCCGCGTGGCAAGGCAAAGATTAACGCTAAAGAATTGGCTTATCTCATACAATCACAAAGCAATATAACACCACACTACAAAGCATTTCAAGGGCATACGCACGGCTCTGTCGTTGTGCCAGCATTTTTAGAATCAATTAGCGATTTTGCTAAAATTGCTAACTAATAATCTTAAGGTATCCCTAATCCACCAATACACGCCATACATCATCAATAAGAGCGACTTTCACGGCATAATCCACCGCCTCGCCATTATGAAACTCCACCTTTAACTCCATAAGCATAAGATTCTTATGTATTTCATTTGAGATATTGCTACTTTTCAGCACGCTTATAGCTTTTAGCCCACCTCGAGCTTGAGCAAAACTGCGTAACTGAGCTATATCTTGCGTGCGCTCGGCAACCCGCCCTTTATCAAATGTAGTGCCATTTGGACCACGCGCATTGCTTAAAAACTCCGTCCCACTGCCACTAAAGCAATTTCTCACATACTCTATTGAGGCTTCATCGGCACTCCTGCTAGATGAGCCACACGCTACCAACCCAAATACAAATACCACGCCCGCAAGCCTTGCTAAAATACTTTTCATCGCTCTTCCTTTAAGTAATTTATAAAACCAAAAAACTGATGAGAACGGTGCAAGACAAAAAAAACGATTTAGAGCGACATTCTACCATAAAAAAGAGAGTTTTTTTCAATTCTTTGAAAGAATCTATATAAACTTAATGCAATTAAGAAGAAGGAGATAAATTATGAGGCTAAAATTCAAAATCTTGGGAATCTGTGGTAACGCTAGATTGCTCTGTCTTGGTGCTGATGCTTTGTTTATCGCGCATTCGCTTAAGCATTACCATTAACCCTAATGAAGCAATACCAGCAACCATATAATGCCAAACAGCTTGTATTGCTTGCGTGCCATTAAGGCAGTTATATCCTTGCTTTATCCCTAAAAAAACTACAAAACAAAGCAAAATCATCGTAATAAAAAAGGTAATCTCTACAAAAATTACGGAAAAAATCCCAAAAATATCCACCGCCAGCTTACAAAGCCACAGCACCACAGGAGACACCAAAATTACCACCACGCCAATATATGCCGTCAAATGCCAATTAGCTTGTAAAAAGTTTAATATTTTGTGAATCTCGCCCACGACTTGCACTTCCCTAAAATTTTAATACCACTTGCAAAGCATACATTGTAGTTCTTTCGCACTTAAGAATCTATAAAATTTCATAAAGATTCCCAAACACCACTATACTTGCAATAGCAAAAATTAAGCCACCATAGACAAAATTACAAAAATTTATATAAAAATTTAGATTTTGTGCTCGTAATCCTGTGCTGGTGCGTAATCTAGTGCCTCATCTTCAGCCATTTCACCTAAATCCACCACTTCATACGCACCTTGTTCGCTTAGGATTTTTTGCGTGAGGAGGTGATTTAGCTTATGGCTACCTGCAAAGGCGATGTAGCTACCAATGAGCGGGATTCCAAGCACTGCCATATCACCAATAGCATCTAAAATTTTGTGTCGCACAAACTCATCTTTGTAACGCAATCCATCTTTATTCATCACGCCATTATCATCAAGCACGATGCAATTACTCAAATCTCCACCCTTAGCAAGCCCTTGAGAGCGTAAATAATTCACTTCGCTTAAAAAGCCAAAAGTCCTTGCCCGTGCAATCTCCTCGATATACCCGCTTGTGGAAAAAGTAAATATATATGCCTGTTCTTTAATGGCTTGGTGTGGGAAAGAAATGCGAAAATCAAACACCATACGCTCGCTTGGCTCTATGCGCACGAATTTATCACCATCTTTTACTTCGATTGGCTTTTTAATGCGCATTGCCCTTTTGGGTGCATCTTGACGGACGATTTGCGCCTCTTCTAAAAGCATACAATACCCTATCGCACTGCCATCCATTATAGGCACTTCCTCATTATCGAGGGTGATTTTGAGATTATCAATCCCGTGTGCGTGAATGGCTGAGAGCAAATGCTCAATGGTTGAAACCCTCGCATTATCTTTGGCAAGCACCGTTGCCATTGTCGTGTCTATCACATTTTGAGGGCACAGCGGGATACTCACGCCCATATCACTACGATAAAATACAATCCCACTATCTGAAGCTAATGGCTCTAGTGTCATTTTGACAGGCACGCCTTTGTGCAATCCGATTCCCACTAATTCAACTTTTTTACCGATAGTTTTTTGTTTCATTGTTGTCTCCTTAAATTTCTGCCTCTTGCACTTTAACCCGCATTCCCCGCGCTATCGCTTAACGATATATTTGTGCGTGTCGCCTGTGGTATATCCTGTGTGTAATCACAAATTTCATTATATAGAGAATCTCGCTCCACAGGGATAAACCCTGCACTTTTAATTTGAGAGATAATCTCTTGCTTTGTAATTCCATTCTTGCTTTTTGCTCCTGCGGCAGATTGGATACTCTCAATCTCAATCGTGCCATCCATATCATCTGCGCCAAATTCTTGAGCGACAAGGGCGAGATTAAGCCCTAAAGTAGCCCAATATGCCTTAATATGTGGGATATTTTGTAAAATTATACGCGCAATGGCGATAGTTTTTAAAATCTCTTGCCCGCTTGGGAAATCCTCCACCCTAAGATAATTGTTTTGCTTTTGATAGAGCAGTGGAATAAAAGCATTAAATCCTCCACTTTTACTCTCTACGCGCTCTTTAGAGCTTTGAGAATCTTTTAATCGCAAAATATGGTCGATTCTATGCTCTTTGGATTCTATATGTCCAAAGAGCATTGTCGCATTACTCATCTTCCCAAGCGAATGCCAATATCGATGAATTTCAAGCCATCTGTGGGATTTTACCTTGCCCCTACAAATGTATGCACGCACTTTTTCATCAAAGATTTCCGCACCACCACCGGGCATAGAATCCACTCCAGCCTCTGCCATATCCTCAAGCACTCTTTTATAGCCTTTGTGAAATTTCCTGTCTAAAAAATCCACTTCTGCCGCAGTCATTGCCTTTATGTGAATCTCTGGGCAAGCCTTGCGCACTTCTTTAAACATATCCATATACCACCCATACGAATAGTTTGGATTGTGGCTTGAGACGATATGCACTTCTTTCGCACCATTTTGATAGGAATTATATGCTTGATTGATAATCTCTCCTAAACTCATTTGGTAGGCATTTGGATTCTTTCTATGGGCTGAAAACGCACAAAACTTGCAAATATCCGCACAAATGTTGCTTGGGTTAATGTGGCGGTTAATGTTAAAAAAAGTTTTTTTGCCAAATTTTTGCGTGCGGATAGAATCTGCCGCCTCACCAAGCGTAAAAATATCAAGCTCATAGAGTTTAACCAACTCACTTGCTTTGAGATTCTCGTTGTTTATGGCTTTTTGTAAAATTTCTTTCGATTCTTTCACACACATTCCTTATTGTCCTTGTTAGTTTAATGTAATGATAATTTTCATCGTAAAATAACGCGTTTATGTAAATCTTTAGCTACAATTTATGCGTTTATAAATGCGATTTTCATACCACAATTTATTTATAGTAATGATGAAAGGCGACAATGGAATTAAGAGAATTTCGGCGCAAACTTGCTGCCGTGCTGATACCACCACTTGGATTTATTGCGGTATGGGTATTGTATTGCTTCACGCATCATCGTTTTTATATTGATGAAAAAATCTTTAAGCAAAACTTTATTATTGGCTTTTGGCACGGCGAAATCCTAATGCTCCCAATCCTTTTTTTGCTCTACTTTAAACCGCGTCTAAAAAAGCTAGACCCACAAAGGGCAAAAAATTTCCATATAATCTTTTCACAACACCTCGATGCAGAGCCAATGGCAAAACTTTGCACTTACTTTGGGCTTAAAGAATTGCGAGGCTCAAGCTTTAAAGGTGGGCTAAAGGTGCTCATAGATTCTTTAAAGCTACTAAAAAATGGCTATGATGTGGGTGTCGTTCCCGATGGTCCAAGAGGTCCGTGCCACTCTATCGCTGATGGAATCATCGCTATGAGTCAAAAAGCTGGCGTGCCAATCGTGCCATTGCGCGTGAAATGTAGTGCGTATTGGCAACTTAAAACTTGGGATAAATTTATTATCCCAAAGCCTTTTTGTAAAATTGAATTTTATGCGTTGGAGAGTTTTAGAGTGGATAACTTAAGCCTACAAGAAGCAAAAAAAATCTTTAAAGACAAAATGGATACGCCAGATTCTGGCAATCTGCCGACAAATTCACAATTTAAATAAAATGGAATTTTTATCAAATTTAAGCGTATTTTCATTTTAATGTATTGAAGGTTTCCTATGAATAAAGTTCTCAAAACTTTGGGTTTTGTGGCGTGTTTGTGTGGATTTGCTCTAGCAGAACATCATACACATTGGGGATATGATGATACAGGCAAATGGGGTGATTTAGACAGCAGTTTTGCGGCGTGCAAGACAGAAAAGCTCCAATCGCCAATCAACATCGTAGAATCTAAGGCAAAAAAGGCAAAGACAAATCCTAATTTTGCTGTTGAAGATTCTTATGCAAGCAAAACGCTCGCCCTACACAACCAATTCAACGGCAGAGCAGTTGCTTTTGTCCAACTATAACGCTTCAAAAGATTCTGTGATTTTCACAGAATCTTTACAACACATTCATAAATGCTTCTAATGCCTCAAATTCCTCAAGAT
>CAKVEH010000004.1 GCA_934728205.1 uncultured Helicobacteraceae bacterium | reverse complement strand
TTGGAGAGGTTTAGAAAATATCGTCAAAGGCAGAGACCCGCGCGATGCTGGATTCTTAGTGCAAAGAATCTGTGGCGTTTGCACTTACTCGCATTACAAGGCAGGCATTGTCGCAGTAGAAAAAGCACTTGGAATCACTCCTCCGCTTAATGCGATTTTGGTGCGCACGCTGATGAATATTTCACTTTTCTTGCACGACCACTTGGTGCATTTTTATACATTGCACGGGCTTGATTGGTGCGATATAGTAAGCGCGCTTAGCGCAGATGAGAAAAAGGCGAGCGAACTTGCATTTAAATACACGGCTAATCCTATATTCACAGGACAAGATGAGCTTAAAGCCATTAAAGAGCGCGTAACGAAATTTGCTAAAGATACTTCAGGGCTTGGACCATTTGCTAATGCGTATTGGGGACATAAGACTTACCGCTTTAGTCCAGAGCAAAATCTTATTGTTGTTTCGCATTATTTGCACTTGCTTGAAGTTCAACGCGTAGTGGCACAAATGATGGCGATTTTTGGCGCGAAGCAACCACACCCACAAAGCCTAACCGTTGGTGGCGTAACTTCGATAATGGATATTTTAGACCCAAGTAGATTGGGCGAGTGGCTTAGCAAGTTTAAAGATGTGGGTGATTTTGTCAATCGTGCGTATTGGGCAGACATTATAATGGCAGCTGAAGCATACAAAGAAGAAGATTCTGTGCTTAAGGGTTGCGGACTTAAAAATTTCTTAAGTTACAAAGAAATGCAAGTCGGTGCAGATGAGTGGTTGCTAAGTAGTGGTATCGTTAAAGACGGGGATTTGAGTAAGGTGTATGAAGTAGATACAGATAAAATCGCTGAAGATGCGACACACAGCTGGTATGCTGATAATGGACCATTCCACCCTTATGAGGGCAAGACAAATCCAAATTACACAGGCTTTGTCGAGGGACATTCTATCGGACCTGATGGCAAGCAAGTCAATAATCCAATCCTTGATGAAAAAGGTAAATATTCGTGGATTAAATCTCCACGCTATGATGATGAGCCTATGGAAGTAGGACCGCTTGCTAGCGTGGTGGTAGGGTTTGCGAGCAAGAATCCTTACATTACACCTGTGGTTGAGGAGTTGATTTCTAAGACAGGATTGACACCAGCACATCTTTTTAGCACACTTGGACGCACTGCAGGTAGAGCGATTGAGTGTAAAGTAATTGCTGATAATGGCATTAAGGCATTTAATAATCTTGTGGCTAATTTGAAAAAAGATACAGCTACTTGCGCGCCTTATGTGATTGATAAAAATAAAACCTATAAGGGGCACTATATCGGCAATGTGCCTCGAGGAATGCTAAGCCATTGGACTAGCATTGAAAATGGTGTGATTAAGAATTATCAAGCGGTTGTGCCTAGCACTTGGAATGCAGGACCGATAGATAGAAATGGCAAAAAAGGACCTTATGAAATGAGTCTTATTGGCACAAGATTAAAGGACATTACCCAACCATTAGAGATTATCCGTCATATTCACTCTTTTGACCCTTGCATTGCGTGTGCGGTGCATGTGATGGATACTAAGGGAAATGAACTTAGTCAATACAAAGTTGAGCCATCTGTCTCGCCATTGCGCTAGATTCTATAATGTAAGGAGGATTCAATGCCACATACAATTCCTATGGAAAAAAGAGAGTTTCATATCCATAAAGAATTCTCTGCTCTAACGAGAATCTTTCACTGGGTTAGGGCGTTTTGCATTTTTTTGCTTATCGCTACGGGCTTTTACATTGCGTATCCGTTTTTGCACGCTGTGGGTGAATATAAAAGTGTAACACTTGTGAGCGAGAGTGCTAGTTATAATGTGAATGCTTTTACGGGGTATTTGCAAGCATATATTCGTAGTTTTCATATTGTGTTGGGTTTTGCGTTGATTGCTGTTTCGTTTTTCCGCGTGTATTTGTTTTTCTTTGATAGGGAATCTAAGCCAGAACGCGTATCGTTTTATCAAGTGCTTAACCCAAAAGTATGGATTGAGCAAGTTAAGGTGTATATGCTAATTGGCAAGCACCCACACATTTATGGGACATATAATCCATTGCAGTTTGCGACTTACTTTGGACTTGGGATTTTGGTGCTTGTTATTTCGCTTACAGGCGTTGTTTTGTATTACAATGTCTATGATGATGGGCTTGGAGCGGTTTTAAAAGTATTTTTTAAGTGGTTTGAAGTGCTTTGTGGTGGATTGGCAAGTGTGAGAAACATTCATCATATCGTTACTTGGGCGTTTATTATCTTTATACCTGTGCATATTTATCTTGCCGTGTGGAACTCTGTGAAATATCCAAATGGCGGAGTTGATGCGATTGTAAGTGGAATGCGCTATACTGATGAGGTCAAAGTTTAACATTGAAAATTTTGGTTCTTGGCATCGGCAATATCCTCTTTGGCGATGAGGGTATTGGCGTGCATTTAGCGCATTTTATGAAGCGAAGCTATAAATTTACCCCCATAAATAAATCTAGTGATATTACGCTAGATTTTACTGATGGCGGGACAATGGCTCAAATGCTAATCCCGCTTATTACTTCGTATGACAAAGTGCTTATTTTTGATTGTGTAGATGTGAATAATGGTAACATTGGCGATGTCTATGCCTTTAGTTTTGATAAGATTCCAAATATTATTACTTGGGCTGGTAGTGCGCACGAAGTGGAAATGCTCCAAACGCTTAGAATGATTGAACTAAGCGGTGATTTACCTCCTGTGTTTATCATTGGGATTATCCCTGAAGTCATCGGGGAGGACACAGCATTTACTTTAAGTCAGCAAGTCAAAAATGGCGCGAAAATTATGGAATCTAAAGCCATAGAGTTTTTAGAGCAAAACGGCTTAATGGCACAAAAAGTCGCAGATTTAGATTTACAAGAAGTAGCAAACACTTCTTTTCGCGGATTTTAATGCAACGCATAAAGAGGTAGAATGAAGTATTATGATTTTATTTTTTCATATACTCCTTGTGGAGCGCATTCTTTCTTACCTTTTTTTGTGAAGATTCTAAAAGACCAAGCAAAAGCGTTCGCGCCAAAAGATTCTAAGCAGTCAAAGTATAGATATGGCGTGTATGAAGAAATCTCTAATGCTGATAAAAACTCACTCCATTTTGTCATACAAAGCGACCAGCAAGATGTAGTGTTACACTTTGCCGATGCTTTGAGTGTGCATCTCCCATTATCGCTACACTTTGTCTTTAGCGAGCTTAAAGTCTTGCTTGAGTTAGAATCACTAAAGCCATTGCAAGTTAAAGCATTGACCAAAAAAACACATTATTGCACGCCAAATGAGATTAGAGCATTTTTAAGCGAGCAACACTTTGGTGATGTGAGCGTCTTTGCCTATGCTAAAAAACTCCAACACACAAAAAACTTAAGCGCATTTATCAAGCAAATTTTTAAACAACTCCAAGATGACAAAGCAAGCAAGCCAATTTTACTTCAAAGCGCAAGAGGACTAAAAGAGCTTAGTTTAGAGCCATTTGATGAGCCAAGTGAATGTATCGTGTGTGATATAAGCTCTTTGCAAACGCTTTTTAGAATCCAAAATGTTGAGTGTGAGCTTATGGCAAGCTTTGAGAAGCCATCAATGAGACTTGCACCAAAGGCAGTTTTTGCCAAGCAATTTGTGCTCGATGAGTTTGGATTAGTGCTTTGCACTTTGCCTTATGATTGCGTGTTGCAGCTTCTTAGTGTGTTAATGGTGCAAAAAGAGAGAACTCATTTTTTTATCCGTGATTGCAAAAAGTCTCGAACTAGCAAGGAATCTAGCACTGATTTTAAACACTCAAAGCAACATCAAAAAATCATTACCGCAAGTGAAAATGGGCTTTTTATCGATACAGCGATTGCTAGAGATAGAAGTCTTTTGGAGCTTTTTTCGCACAATATCCCAACAGATTGCAAAACACTTATTTTTTATCTTAGCTCAAGGCATAAAAGCGCGATTTTACTAAGAGAACCGCATATTGCTTTGGGGGAGAAAGGCTCGCTTAAAGAGATTATGATTCCACGCTTTGAGTGTAATATCACAAAAATTTTGCACGATATTGCGAGTAATTATGAAAGCGGGGAAACGCTCGTGCAAAACTTTAAGCAAAAAGTATCTTTGCAGTGTATAAAACACTTAGATTCTAAGCAAAGTGTGATGAGTGAAAACTTTATCCATATTTTTGGTATCGCGGCACTTTTGCTTGAGATGAGTGATGAAGTGCCAAATGAAAATAATCTTTTAGCAGTTCTCTCACGCACAAGTAAGAATCTCATCGCCAATGCCAATGAATTTGTCCATCAAAAGGGACCACGCATTGATTATCATCTTTTGCGAGATGGCAATGCACTGCGCCTTGATTATCCTAGAATCTTTCGCTCTTCTATGAGCTTTAAATGTGCTGGAATGGAGAATGCCATTTTGGCTTATGGGTTTATTGATAGTTTTTGTGAGTTTTTAGCTACTATGGTGCGTGATATGCAGGTAAATTATGCTTTTGGGGAGGATTTTGGTGTGTTGCTTTGTGGCGATATGTTTGCGCATAAGATATTTTTTACTCGTTTATTAAACTTTTTACCTAAAAATATCTCGCTTCTTTTGCCAAAAGATGGCTTTTTGGATAGAGTCTAATTTTTTAATTCTGTTTAGGAAGCACTCTTTGGGTTAAGTTAAGATTAAAGCCACTAATCCCGCTAAAATTATGCAACGCACTTTGGGAATCTTCATTATGCAATAAACGAAATTGCTCAATCCCCATTTCACGCAAGATTTGCGCACCGATGCCAAGTGTTTTTAAATCTTGGTGGGGTTGCGTGCTAAGACAAATCAAATATCCACCCTCATCTTTTAGCATTTGCAAGCTCTGCATAAAGCTCTGATGTGCGCTAAGAGGATTCTCAAAATACTCACAATCTTGCTTAATTTTATGAAAATAAATAAGTGGATTATTAAGATTATGGGAAAAGGCATATACGATGTGGTGGTTTTTTTGGTGGTCTAAAAAGACAAGTTTTTGACAAGGGTTATCAAGTAAATGAGATTCTTGTTTAGATTCTAAGCTAATGAGTTTTTCATATTGCAAGCGATATTGAATCACATCAGAAACATAGAGAATCTTTAGATTGTGCTTTTTGGCGAATGCTACAAGGTCGTTGTTGCGAGCCATTTGTCCATCTGCTTTCATAATTTCACAAATGACACTAATAGGCTTCAATCCCGCTAAAGTGCAAATATCCACACTTGCCTCTGTATGCCCTGTGCGCACGAGCACACCACCATTTTTGGCAATGAGAGGAAATATATGTCCGGGTCGCACGAAGTCTTTTGGAGCTGTGTGCTCTTGGCACATAAGTTGAATGGTTAAATCCCTCTCTTGGGCGGAGATTCCCGTTTTTGCGCTCGCTGCATCAATAGAAATGGTAAAGGCGGTTTCGTGGTTGGAGTTATTAGATTCCACCATTGGCTCTAAATCCAGCTTTTTAGCGATGTCATTGGTAAGTGAAACACAAATAAGCCCTCTTGCTTCTGTCGCCATAAAGTTGATTTTCTCAGCGGTGCTAAAAATCCCCGCCATAACCAAATCGCCCTCATTTTCTCTATCTTCATCGTCCATTATGATAATTATCTCGCCTTGCCTTATGGCTTGTATGGCTTCATTTACGCGCTGTATATACATTAGATTAAGCCTTTGTTGAAAGTTTTGGCAATTATAGCCTAAAATATCCAAATAATTTTTGATTGAAATTTTACAAACAAAATGTTACAATTCGCGCATTTTTATCACAGCAAAATATTTAACATTCTTAAATCTAAGGATTATCACATAATGAAAAACACACTTTTATTTAGTAGCATTGTCTTTGTTGTTTGGGTTTTTAATGGATGTTCGCACAAAGGCACAATGGAGGAATTTAACAAAAAGTATTATGGCGGACATTTGCAAAGTGCCTATGATTTCGCTCATAAAAGAGCGGTAAAAAACGATGATTCTGTGTTGTGGGGGTTTCAAGCGGGCGTTACGGGAATCCAGCTCGGCAATGAAGAGAGCTTTAATGTGCTAGAATCTACTGAACAAGTCTTTATCCAATATGAAGCGCAAGGCTTGCTCTCTGGGATATTTAGTAATGTGGGTGCGGTGGTGGTAAATGAGAATGTCAAAACTTATCGCGGAAACATTTATGAGGGCGTGCTAATGAATTATTATAAAGCACTGCTAGCGATGCAAAGTGGCAATAATGCGCTTGCTCGCGTAGAGTTTAATCGCGCCAATGATAGACAACGGCGTGCAAAAGATTATTATCGAAAGGACATTCAACGAGCCCTGCAAAAACAACAAGAAGAAGATTCTGATACTATGGCTAAAGTAAATCAATCTGCCACACGGGGTGCGCTTCAATCACAGCTTGGCAATCAATACGCAAAATTACGAGATTTTAAGGCGTATAATAATTTTATCAATCCTGCGGTAAGCTATGTTTCTGGGCTCTTTTTCTTTTTGGAATCAGATTATGCTAAATCGCTTGATTTATACAAACAAGCCTATGGAATGACACAGGCAGAAGTTATTGATGAGGATATTAGCGCGCTAAGAGCTAGACAAAAGGGCGATAAGACTACTTATACTTGGCTTATCATCGAAGATGGCAAAAGCCCACAAAAAGAAGATGTTTCGCTCGATTTCCCTGCGTATTTGGTGAGTAGCAATGTCTTGTATGTAGGTGTTTCTATCCCAGCTCTCAGAGATGGAGAAGATTTTCATATAGGGCTTGGTGTGAGGGGAGAATCTATAAACAAAAAAGCCTCTCTTATTGCCAATGTAGAGGGCATCATCACTAATGAATTTCACGAGCAATTACCATTTGTGCTTACGCGCGCGATGAGTTCGGCTATACTTAAGGCTGTTACGCAGTCCGTCCTCCAAGAGCAAGCTGGAGCATATGGATTGCTTGCTGGAGTGATATATTCAGCGGTGAGCACTTCAGCAGATGTGAGAATCTCAAGTGTGCTACCAAACAAAGTGTATGCACTTCGTATCCCTAATGAAGCGGGAAATTATGAGTTATTTGCTTTTCACACATTGTTGCGTTTTGCTATCAATGAGGAATGTAATACGCCAAATAATTTGGTTTTGTGCCAAAAAAGTGATAATATTTTATACATTCGGTTACGACAAAAGGATTTGAGTTATCAGATTCTGCGTGGTGCTAATTCAATCAAAACAAAGGAAAGCAAATGAAAACATTTACAACTAAAGAACGAATAAGTGGTGTAAAGATTTTTTGTGTGGGTATGTTGGTGCTTGCTTTTAGTGCGTGCGGTGAGCCTACATATATAGATACGGCTGATTCTAAGTCTTATACAAGTATGGGGCTTGATTACCACGATATTGAGAGTGTAGCGCAAAAAAGCGTAGCCTCACTTTTAGAGAGTGATTATGTCCAAAAGATTAAAAGCCCAAAAGTGCTTGTGATTTCAGACATTATAAATGACACAATGCAGACTATTGATGTAGAACAACTAAGTCGTAAAGTAGCGCGCGATATGCGAAATAGCGGAAAGTTTAAACTTTCATTAGCCCTCGCTGGCTCAGGCGCACAACAAGACAAAATGGTAAATAGAGTGCGAAAAGCCACAAGAGACAATGACGAATACGACCAATACTCAGTTATTGAAAAAGGGCAGCTCAAAGGCGCGCAACTTTCGCTTTCTGGTAAAATTTATCAAAAAAATGTCCGCGTAAAGGGAAGCAAACAACGCACAGATTACTTTTTCTTGCTTACATTACTTGACTTAGCCACAGGAGAGGTGATTTGGGATGAAGAAGTCAATATCATTAAACTTGGGTCAAATAAATCAGTGAGTTGGTAAGTAATATGCGAAATAACATTGTTTGCTCATTGTTTGTTTGCTCATTGTTTGTGGCGTGCGCTGGGGGCTCTGGTGTGCCGAGTTGGTTTTATAACTCCACTAGTGATGAGAAAAATCTCTATGGTGTGGGGAGCAACAAGGATTTGCAAAGAGCCAAAGATATGGCATTAAGCGATATGCTCTCCACTCTTATGGTTGGGATTCAATCAAAAACAAATGTATCAAGTAGCTTTAGTGATGGTAGAGAATCTAATAGCATTAAAGAAAATATTAGCAAAGAAACCGCTCGCACTACGCTACGAAATATCGGCTACAAAGTGCAAATACACGACAATACATATTTTGTGCGTGCGCATATTACTAGGAGCGACTTTATCAATCAGCTCAAAGAAGAGAACAAAAAGTCCATTCAGAGACTTCAAGCACTTAATATTCAATGCGATGATATTTCACTTACTCAACACAACGCGCTAAAAATGGAGCTCGCAAAGCAGGCACAAACACAGGGTTATCTTAGCGCACTTGGTAGTAGTGGGTTATCATTTTTAGAATACAGCGATATATTTGAGCGCAATTCACCAAAGCCAAAGATTACTCTTATCATCAACGAAGAGGGCAAACAAGGTGGCAGAGAGCTTAAAAATGCCTTGCAAAAGGAGTTGGTGAAATTTTATCGCTTAGATTCTAAGGCAAGCCAAAAAGCTTTTGTTTCATTCACTCTTTCTTATAACGAAATGAGTGCGGAGATTAAAATTGCGGATTGTAATGGCAATGCTACTTTTGTGGAGGAATTTAGAGAATCTTCCAATAGTGCTGATACCACGCGTTTGGCGAATAGAATTGGTGTGCTTTTGTATAAAAAACTTAACGCTCAAGAATAATCACAACATTGCAGGGCAATCCCTGTAGGCAATATAAGGTGGGGAAATGTTTGCAAATTCTTTGTATTCTCAAAAGACAATGAATACAGCGCAATTTATACTTGCTTCTTTTGGCTTTGCTTGCATTATCGTGCTAGCAAATTTTAGCGTGCAGTATAATATTTTTAACACACCTCTTACTTTCGGTGCGCTTACTTATCCATTGAGCTTTTTGCTAATGAATATTTTAAGTGAAAAATATCCACGCTCAAATGTGCTTAAAACACTTTGGTTAGGACTTGCCCTTGCCTTTGTGCCAAGTATTTTGCTTGCAGAATTTCGCATTGCGTGTGCGAGCGTGTGTGGGTTTTGTTGTGCTCAAGTGCTTGATGTTTTTGTGTTTTATTATCTTAAGCGCAAATTTCCAAAAATATGGTATTTGCGCAATAATGGTGCGAGTTTATTTTCCCAATTTATTGATACGCTGATATTTTTCCATATCGCATATTTGTTTGTCAAACCAGAGGGAGAGATTATCGCTATGGTCTTTAGTGATTATGCTATTAAAGTTATTTCCAATCTTTGCAACACACCGTTGTTTTATGCGTTTGCCATTCGTGGTAAGAGAGTGCTGCACTTAGATTCTAAAGGTGCAAAAGAGAGTGTGTGATGAATAATTTTTTTTCGCGTTTGTTTGGTTGCTTTGCACATACACGATTTCCTACCCCTATCCAAAATTTTATAAATAGCGTATATGTCGCTATTTTTAATATTGATTTAAGCGAGTTTGAAAGCACATCTTACCCAACACTTAACGCACTTTTTACAAGGAAACTTAAACAAAACAGAATCTTTGATAGAAGTGTCAATGTGCTTATTTCTCCGACAGATTCTCTTATTACGGAATTGGGTGTAAGTAAGAAAAAAAAGGCGTTGCAAATCAAAGGAATGCAATATAGTGTCGAGGAGCTTTTGGGCGAGACATTATCAAAAGAAATGTTTTATATCAACCTCTATCTTTCTCCAAAAGATTATCATCGCTATCACGCTCCTTGTGATTTAGAGATTATGGAGTTGCGTTATTTTGGAGGGGATTTGATGCCTGTGAATATGCCATCTTTGCATAAAAACGCCAATCTCTTTATCCGTAATGAACGCGTGGTGCTAAAAGCAAAAATGCCAAACCAAAAGATTCTTTACTTTGTCGCGGTGGGTGCGCTTAATGTGGGCTCTATTGTCTTTCATTGTGAGCCAAAAATCCAAACAAACACAAGACGATATAATGAAACCTATGCGTATGCAAGCCCAAAAAAAGTGCGCAAGGGCGAAGAGCTAGGAATGTTTCAAATGGGCTCAACCATAGTGCTTTTTATCGAGGATTTTAAGCCAAGTATCACGGGCGCAGAGAAAGTCAAATTTGCCCAAAGCATTGGATTTTTAGTTTAGATTCCCAATGCTTTGAAGCTATTATAAGCGCGGGCAATTTTTCTAGCACATTCTTGCAATGTGCCTTTATCCAAATGCACAAAAGAAATGCTTAAAAGTTCGCGGCATTCATTTTCACCATAGCCCATTTCACCAAGCACAAACGATGGCTTAAAATTCCCAAGTAAGCATTCTTGTCCATTGATGACACTTACATTTTCAATAAGTAGATTTTGTGCTAGCACGCGTGCCTTTGCTCCAAAAAGTCTCAAAGCCAGCGCATTTGGCGGGCAAGATGAAATAGGGGTAAAGAGACTTACGCTTTGTGCGAGTTCATTTTGTAGGGTTTCATAAAATGGTGCATTTGGAAAAGTGGCAAGATAATCACGCAAGGCATTATCTTTAGCAATGCCTTGCAAGCAGAGATTGAGTGCTTCAAAAAAGCCATTTGGCACAAGAGAATCTAAAGATTGAGCAAGCTCTGGGAGTGAATGCGCGATAATGCCATATCGTCTAGGTAATCCAACATTTTCTGCGTTAAGCACCAAAGCTACGCGTTTGTGGTGGAGTTTTTGGAGTGCTTGAAGTGAATGTAAATCAGCATTTTGCAACAAACGAGAAATCTCTACGAGCAACACCGCATTAAGAGAATCTAATCTTTGTGCAATGCCACAAAAATCATTATAACTCAAAATATCTTCATTGATATAAGGCAGAAATATATAGCAAGGTTTTTGTGTGTTTTTGCGCGTGAAATGCGCCAAATTATTGGCGTTAATTTTATGAATATCTGTGATAAGCTCAAAACTTTTATAGGCTTGTTGAGAGAAACTTGGCATTAAAAAGATTTCATTGTTTCTTAATTTTAAAAAAAGCGTAACAAAATCTTCTGTCGTGCAACCAAAAAACTGCACAAATTCCACTCCAAAAAATGCCTGCAAAATCTCAAGTTGCGCTTTAGTATGCTTAGAATCTGCTAGGCTAAAAGGGTTTGTGTTAGGAAGTTTAGCGGCACTTAAGAAGTCATAGGCTTGTCTATGCAGTGGGTAGTTGGCGAAGTAATCTAAGCGTGTCATTATCACCTCCAAATTCTTTAAGCATTAAAGCGTGAAATGCGTTTATCACCCTCTCGCACAATATCATTAAAATTATCTAAGTATTCTAAATAATTGATTAAATATTTGCGACTTAGCGGGAGCTTTTCTTTTAATAGCGTAATGTCAATATAACCATTGGCGTTAAGGATTTGACGCATTGTATTTATCACTTCGTTAAGCGCGCTAGATTCAATAAAAAGATTATGCGCTATCCTTACAACTTTTTGTGATTTACTTAGTGCTTTGAGTGCGCTATCGCCTGTGGCTCTATCAATGTTTAGGTTGTCATATATGTTATATGGCGCAGGGGGAGTGAATTTTTGGTTTTGTAAAATGCGTAAAATTTCTTTTTGCAAAAAATCTTTGATGTTGTGTATTTCGTTGTTTTTTACTAAGTAGAGAGATTCTTGTTGTTTGATAGATTTTTCAGCTACAAGCCCATCAAGTGCTTTTTGTAAAAATTCTATACTTGCCCATTTGTGTTTGATTTGCAGGCTTTTTGCTGAAAGGAGGGCGTTTTTATTTTTGCTAAAAATATTTAGGATTTCATTTTTTAGATATTCAAGTTGGCTAATGGGGTAGGCGACTAAATCTCTTTTATCAAAAAATATATTCCCTTTGGTGCTTTGTAACTCCTCCATAATGTCAATAGCTTGCGTATGGCTTAGCCCAAATCGCTGTGTAGAGCTTACTACACCAAAGCCTTTTTTATGGATTTTTGCGAGGATTTCAAAGGCTTGGATAAAGTTATTAGAATCAAGTGCGTGAAGGAGCGAGACTTTTTGTTTTCTTTTGATAGGGTCGCTAATGGGATTAAGCACGATTCCTCCAGCGATGCTTTCGTTGCCATCGCGAATGATGATATGTTGTTTAAAAAGGCTAAAAATTGGTGTTTTGGAGCTTAGTTGAGCAAAAGTTTCGCTCTGTTTGGATTCTAAAATATTTAGTTTCACACTAATGCGCTTTGCACCAATGTAGAGCTGATAAGTGGTATTTGAAGTGAGATTCTTTGCATTAAATGTCCGTAACTTGACATCAATATAACAAGAACCGCGAATAAAGCCTTTTTGCGAGAGTAAAAAGCCACGCTTTAGCTCATTGGCTTGAATGTTAGCAAGATTAAGTGCTACACGATGTGATGGGGAAGCGATTTCTTGTGGCGTGTCGTGGATTTGTAGTGAGCGCACGATAAACTCTTTTTGCAATTCACAAACAAAGACACTATCGCCCTTTTTGATACTCCCACTTGCAAGCGTGCCCGTGCATACACACCCAGCCCCACTAATACTAAACACTCTATCGATATAATATACAATCATACCAAAGTCGTGTCTTTGTGGCTTTTGATAAGAGCGCAAAAACTCTACAATATCGTTTGTGTAAGGGTTGGGATTGTGTGTATTTGGCGTAGGCTGTGGATATGGTTTGTTGTTGCTATCAAATATACTAAACTCAAAAATGCCATCTAAGCGGATATGCAAATCCTTAAAGGCTTGTGTAATTTCTTTTTTGCGCTTTTGCACTAGCTCACTAGAGACTTTATCTACTTTGCTAAGCACACAAATGCAATGTTTGATTCCAAGCATATCTGCGATTTGTAGATGTTCAAAGCTCTGTGGCATAAGCCCATCATCGCTCGCTACCACAAGAAGCAATATATCAAAACCAAATACCCCAGCAATCATATTTTTTACTAGCTTTTCGTGTCCGGGCACATCGATAAAAGCGACATTGCGCGATGAAAGATTAAGGTGTGAAAAGCTTAAATCAAGGGTAATGCCTCGTTTTTTTTCCTCCTCTAAACTATCACCATCAAAGCCATTAAGTGCGCGGATAAGAGAAGTCTTGCCGTGGTCAATATGCCCCGCTAGCCCCACGATAATATCATTATTAGAGGTATTTGGTGTTTGGGTATTCATTTAGTAATCTTTATGTGTTTTGTGTGTTAGATTTGTCTAATTGCTTTTGAATACTTTGTAGCGATTGCACGATTTGATTCTCATCGCCTTGAAGCAATGTGCGCATATCGATAGCTACAAGTTGCCTAAAAACCCTTGTGATGATAAAAAATTCTTTTCGTAATGTTGATTCTAAATGTGCTGCACTCATAGCTTTAGTTTTAATCCCAATGCCATAGCTTTTAAAAGTATTATCAGGCAAACTTCCACCACCAGCCACAGAATCTAGCTCAAGTAACTCAAAGCTAAAGCTGCTTAAATCAGCTTGGTTTAGCATTGTTATAAAGGCATTTGCACGATTTTGTAAGGAATCTAGCGAGCAATGAAGCATCGCAAGAGTAGGGATTTTATCTAACTCTCGTTTGATATAAAGTTCTAAGGTCGCTTGCAATGTGCTTATGCAGAGTTTATCTACACGCAAGGCACGTAAAAGATGATTGCTCTTAAGTCTCTCAATCAACTCTTTTTTGCCAGCGATGATTCCTGTTTGCGCACTTCCAAAGAGTTTATCTCCGCTAAAACTCACGAGCGAAGGCTTTAGTGTGAAAATCTCTTTTAAACTTGGCTCTTTGGTGTGCAAATTTTTTACAAATTTAGAATCTGTGTCATCAAATTCCGCCCCCACAAATCCACTGCCAACATCATAATAGTCAATCAACCCGTTTTCTTGCGCTAGAGTAGTTATTTCTTGCATTGGCACTTGTGTGCAAAAGCCAACCTGCGCGAAATTACTTTGATGTGCTTTCATAATAATCGCACTTTGCTCATTTATAGCGTTTTGATAATCTTGCAAATGTGTTTTATTAGTCGCACCCACTTCACGCAAAACGCTCCCTGCACATTTCATCACCTCTGGGATTCTAAATGCTCCGCCAATTTCTACAAGTTCACCGCGCGAAATAATAACTTCTTTGTCTTTAGCAAAGGTTTGTAAAACAAGCAAGACTGCCGCTGCATTGTTGTTTACAAGCAAAAATTCATATTCTTCACCAAAAAGAGCCTTTAGTAGTGTGTTTGCGTGCATATAGCGGCTAGCACGCTCGCCTTTTATAAGGTCATATTCTAGTGTGCTATAACGCGCAAGTAGTGGTATTACACGCTCTATGATAGCATTATCAAACACACTGCGTCCTAAATTTGTCTGCAAAACTACACCTGTGGCATTCACTACGGGCACAAGACTTGGGGTAAGGATAGAATCATATTCGCGCTTAATGATATTTGGCAAAGATTGGAGGACTTCTTCTAGGCAATCTATATTGTTGGACTTTATGCCCTCTCTTAATGCGTTTAAATGTTTGTGGATAATAGGTTTTAGAGTGTCTTTATTGCACGCATTAAAAATCTCTAAACCCAGCAAGTAATCAACCTTTGGCAAAAGTCTCATTTGGTTTTGTTGTGTGTGCATACCTATGCCTTGATTTAAAATAATTTATGGTATTATAGCACTTAGGATTCCAAAATGGAATCTTTAAGAGGTGTATTGAATGGCTTAGAGATTGGGAGGCAAGTGTGCTGGTGTGCGCCTTAGGCTTCAAACCTAATGAAAGGCTAAGTGTCTAGCTTTTGGGGAGTTCGATTCTCTCGCCTTCTCGCCAAATGGATGCTAAATTTATGGATAAAGGACGATGAATGGAATCACAACTAATGTCTTTGGCAATTCAAACTTATAAACTCACACTTATTCTTTCACTCCCTATGCTTTTAGCTGGGCTTATTGTGGGGCTTTTGGTAAGTATATTTCAGGCGACCACGCAAATTAACGAAATGACATTGAGCTTCGTGCCTAAGATTCTCGCAGTTGTGGCGGTTATCATCTTTACAATGCCGTGGATGATTGGTATGGTTACAGATTATGCGACTATGCTACTTAATATGATTAAAGACATTAAGTTTTAATGCGCGAAGTTTGTATTGATTTTTCTGCCTATTCAAGCCTTCGCATTGGCACACCCTTGCAAGTGAGTGTGATAGAGAAGCATACTTTAGAGCAAGACCTTTTTTCTCTCGGTTTCATTAGTGATAGTAATCAAACACAAGCCACAAATCTCATAGGAAAGGCAAATAACTTGCTTGTTTCGCCAAATGCAAAGAACTTAGCCCTTTTAAGCAAGGAGTTTGTGTCTATTGATTTGTATGAAGATTACTTAGAGATTGGTGCATTCACAAGCTCATCAAAGATATATGGTTTTTGCAAACAGCAAAATCTCGGTGGATTAGAGTTTTTATGTGGATTGCCGGGCTCTCTTGGCGGGATTATTAAGATGAATGCGGGATTAAAAGGGACTGATGGAAAAATATATGAAATTGCTAGCGTGCTAGAATCTGTGAATATCAATGGAGAATGGGTGGATTGTAAAGACATTGCGTTTAACTATCGATATAGCGGGATTTGTGGGTGTATTACCTCGGCAAAAGTGAAAAAAAATAAAGGCTTTAATATGGATTTGGTAAGTGGATTTGAGAGCATTCGCGCTAAACACCCCAAAAAGCCAAGTTGTGGAAGCTGTTTTAAGAATCCACAAAGGGATTTTGCGGGCAGACTTTTAGAATCTGTTGGATTAAAGGGATTTTGTGTCGGTGGGGTAGGATTTAGTGAGAATCACGCAAATTTCTTAGTCAATCTTGGTGGAGGCACATTCTCCCAAGCAATAGAGCTAATCAATTTGGCAAAAAGGCGTGTATTTGAGGAGTTTGGTATCGCTTTAGAATGCGAAGTGCAGATTATAGAATAAATGAGATTCTGTTTTTATGGTAGGCTTTGTGCTAAGTCTTTTGCTAATGTAATACAACCATCGATACTTTGGATTTGGCTTACAAACCCCATCACATCGCTATCAAATGCACTAAAAGTCGTCATACCAATCGCTACTGCCACATAATTCCCATCCCAACCAAAATTTTGCTTAAAACTTTGATATGCGCTTGGCGCGGTGAAAATTAACACAGAATTGCTTGCTGGTTTTAAAGAAGAATCGAGATTTTTTGGTTGGTTGCTATATGCTATACACTCTTTTAAGTCAATTTTTGCTTCAAGAAGTTTTTCATTAAGATGAGATACGATGCGCTCTGCACGCAAATAAAGAGGATGTTTGTCTTGGAGTTTTTCAACTAATTCTTGGGCGAAATTCGCTCCGTGTGCATCACTACCGATAAATACAACATTCGCATTGCACTCTTTTAGTCGTTTCGCGCTACTGCCACCTATGACATAGCTTGGCATACTAACCCATTTGCTTAGCTCTTGATAATTTTGCGCACTTTTAGCAAGCGCACTGATAGCATAACGCGAGGTAAAAATAAGGCAATCTCTATCTTGCAAAATATCTTTTGGAATCTCATTTATGGTAATTTCACTCACAACAATGCTTTTTAGCTCACTATGAGGTTTTGTTCCCACTAATACGATTTCTCTCAATTTTTCCTCCTTATCAAAGAGCCATTTTGACACTAAATCTTTGTATATGCAAAAATTGTTCTTATGTTATATTGGATATTTTCCAAAATACCAGCGCGCCTATACCAAAGATTATAAGCCCAATCCCTAGCACGAAGCTTAACAAAAATGCTAATATTTCAGGTTTGATGATAAATATAATGCCTAAAATTACGCAAAATACGCCAAAAGCAAGCATATATAAAAATGTATTTGGGCTTATTGCCTTCATCTTTACTGCCAGCACCATCCACATTCCACCTTTAAAAATCACCCAAAATGCGACAATATAAGGGATAAAGTGCTCCCCAATGTATTCATTTCCAAACATTAAAACAATGGCTAATGCAATAGAAACAATACCATCAAATAACACGAAATTAGAGCGATTGTAGCTTACAAAGAAATAATATACACTTCCAATACCAAGTGCGAGTATGACTATGGCTGCAAGGTAGCTTATAGCAAGCATTGTCTTAAGCGGGAAACAAATGCACGCTATACCAATGCCAATAATGCCAACACTGCACACAAGCCAAAAAAGTCTCAATGCTTTTATATCTCTCAAAGTAATTCCTTAAAATAATGTGATTTATTGATTTTATGTTGTATTTAGGGAGTGGCCGGGAGAGAGGGATTCGAACCCCCGGAGGTGTTACCCTCAACGGTTTTCAAGACCGCCGCTTTCGACCACTCAGCCATCTCCCGAATATGTGCGTAAATTATGGAGGCGACACCCGGATTTGAACCGGGGAATCAAGGCTTTGCAGGCCCTTGCCTTACCACTTGGCTATGTCGCCATAATGTTTAACACAGCAGATTCTATTGCCTATCCCAGTGGTGCCCGAGACCGGACTTGAACCGGTACAGACGCAATGTCCGAGGGATTTTAAGTCCCTTGTGTCTACCAATTTCACCACCCGGGCGGCTTATTTAAGAAAATTAGCAAAACTTATAGAATCTATAAATGCGAAAGAAATACCACTATGGAGCGGGAAACGGGGATCGAACCCGCGGCCCCGACCTTGGCAAGGTCGTGCTCTACCACTGAGCTATTCCCGCGTGATAAAAGGCAAAATTGTAGCAATGTTTTAGTTAAAAATCAATATTTGTTTTGCAAAACGCATAAAAATATCGATATACACGAGAATCTTATAGGGTTTCAACGCACTATATTTTGTATAATTTGAATGTTTATGCTATTATTATAAGGTGTTTATTTTATTTTAAGCGCGCCGATTTAGCCCTATCAATTTGAGGAAATTAGATGTTAAATAGTTTTGAACAATATCCATTTGAAAAGCTCTCCGCTCTTTTGAACTCCATTACTCCCCCACAAGAAAAGAGCCAAATCAACCTTACCATAGGCGAGCCACAATTTGATACACCTAAAAATATCCTTGATGAGCTTATTTGCAATGTCGCTTTGCTAAATAAATATCCCAAATCAGGGGGAGAGGATTTTTTAAAAGATTCTCAACTTTTTTTTATCGCTAATCGCTATAACCTCACGCTTGATAAAACACAGATAATCCCCACTTTTGGCACAAGAGAAGTGCTTTTTAATTTTCCGCAGTTTTATCTTTATGGTGTGTCTAATCCAACAATCGCTTATCCAAACCCATTTTATCAAATTTATGAGGGGGCAGCCCTTGCTTCAAAGGCAAAGAGCGTGTTAATGGAATTAAATAGTGTCAATGGATTTAAGCCAACACTCACCAAAGAGCAGTTAGAAGAGGTGGATTTGGTGATTTTAAATTCTCCAAATAATCCAACAGGAGCTATTTTAAGCCTACAAGAATTGCAAGATTGGGTGCAAAAAGCCATAGAGCATAACTTTGTGATTATAAGTGATGAGTGTTATAGTGAGATTTATGTAGATTGTAAGCCCGCAAGTATTTTAGAGGCAAGTTATCAATGTGGTAACAAAAATTTTAAAAATATTTTAGCCATTAACTCTATCTCAAAGCGTTCCAGCGCACCCGGACTTAGAAATGGATTTATTGCTGGAGATAGTGAAATTTTACAAGGTTATGGGCTGTATCGCACCTATGTGGGTTGTGCCATTCCATTGCCATTGCAAAAGGCAAGCGCGTTAGCTTGGAGAGATTTTAACAATCCTGCGCATAGTCGGGCAATTTATGCAAAAAATTTAGAGATTGCCAAAGCAATATTTCCTCACATCGATGTGAGCCTTTATACTTTTTATGTGTGGCTTCGTGTGAGCGAAGATTCTCAAACTTTGGGTGATGATGTGTCATTTGCACAATTTGTCTATCAAACGCAAAATATCAAAGTATTGCCGGGAAGTTTTTTAGGTAGGCAAGGTGCTGGAGCTGGATTTGTGCGTTTGGCTTTGGTGTATGAAAGTGCAGTTATCAAGGAGGCGTTAGAGCGCGTGAAAATTGCCCTAGAGGAGTTTAATACAATGGAGAATCATAAATGAAGATTCACTTTATTGGTATTGGTGGGATTGGGATTTCTGGATTGGCTCGCTTTTGTCTTGCGCAAGGCATAGAAGTAAGTGGCTCAGATATTGCAGAAGTAAGTGCAATAAAGGGATTAAAAGCTCTTGGAGTGTCCATTACAATCCCACATAACAAGGAATGTATAACCAATCAAGACATTGTCATTCATTCAGCCATTATCAAGCCTGATAATATCGAAATCTTGCGTGCTACAGAGATTGGCATCAAGGTGCTCTCTCGCGCCCAAGCCTTAGAATTTATCTTAAAAGACAAAAAGGTCTTTAGTGTGTGTGGAGCACACGGCAAAAGCACTACAAGTGCTATGCTTGCAAGTATTTTTGCACAAAGTGGAGCGATTATTGGCGCAGATTCTAAAGAGTTTGGCTCAAATGTGCGTGCAGTGGCAAGTGAGAATCTTATCTTTGAAGCTGATGAATCTGATAAAAGTTTTTTAAACTCAAATCCCTATTATGCAATCATTCCAAATGCCGAACCCGAACATATGGAAACTTATCACTATAATTTAGATGAATTTTATGGCGCATACACTGCTTTTTTGGAAATGGCAAAAGTGCGTGTTATTAACGCTGAAGATTCGTTTCTCTCTAAGTGCTCGCTTCCTTGTGTGAAACTTTATCCAAGTAAGGACATTAGCCACATTGAATATTTTTTACAAAACAACCAGCCATATACACGCTTTAATCTTAAAGGCTTAGGCACTTTTGAAGTGTATGGATTTGGGAATCATATCGCACTTAATGCTTCATTAGCAATTTTGTGTGCATTGCAAGAGGGCAAAAGTGTGCAAGAAATTGCCACAAATCTTAAAAACTTTAAAGGCATTAAAAAACGATTTGATATTATTGCGCGTGAGGATAATATCATTATTGATGATTATGCCCATCACCCCACAGAAATCCTTGCGACTTTACAAAGTGTGCAAATTTATGCCAAATTGCTATCAAGCACACCCAAAGAAATTGTTGCTATTTGGCAACCACACAAATATTCGCGACTTTTAAGCAATTTAGAGAGTTTTAAGGAATGTTTTACGCTTTGTGATAGACTTGTTATTTTGCCTGTTTGGCGTGCTGGAGAGCGTGAAATACAAATCGATATGCCAAAAGAATTTGCTCGGTATAATCCAACTTTTGCTTCGCATATTAAGCGCGTGAATGATAGCATTGTGCTTTATAAAGATTCTAAACAGCTCCAAACGCTAAGCAATGCCATTATCGTAGGTCTTGGTGCTGGGGACATTACTTACCAGTTGCGCGGAGAAAAGTAATTGTATTTGTGCTATTGGATAAAACTTGCTAGAATGTGCGGTGTATTTCTGTAATCTATTTTTGCGAGGCACTAAATGTATCCTTTATTTGTTGTATTTATCCTTTTGCTTATTGCTTTAGTGGTGGTTTTGACCAAAGATTCTAAAAAAATTAGCACAAGGAATAAAATTTCTTTAGGCATAAGTTTTGTCGCACTTATCGTCATTACCGCTATTTACACTATGTTGCAAGATGAAGATTCTAAAAAGTTTTATGAAATTTTAGATGCTTTTGAGCGTGGAGAGAGTATTTCTTGTGAAGTTTTGGGCGAAGAGATACACATCACAAAAGAGGAATTTAGCATAAATGATGGTGGTATAAAATATTTTGAAGGCAAAAAAGGCACTCCAAATGAGGGCGTGCGGTTTGCCTTTAGTGAGAAAATTTGTAAAAAAAATTAAGATTTTAATGAAACAATGCGCGACACAAATGCCAATTTAACCACGATAGATAAAGACTTTATACAAGATAAAGAGAATCTTTTAAACACAAAGGATTCTCCACTTGATTGCCTAATGCCAAATGAGAATCTTCCAAAGGATAAAGCACAAGAAGCCTTATACACATTGATAGATAAACTTGATTTGAGCGAGTTTGTTGGATTTTTTGAGAGTTCTTTTGCACGGGAAAAGAGTTTTGCATTTAGCGGTGATAGGGAAACTTACGCGCTTTTTTTGCAAGAATTAGAATCTTTGCATTTAACTCCGCCACCGCCATTAAAGCCACTTGAGCTAAGCCTAGCGCATATTCAAAAGTTTGGCACATTACACTTAGAAGAGATTTTTGAGTTTGTGAGATTGGTGAATTATTTTGCTTACCTTAAAAGGGCGATAAATCCCCAAAGTGCAAAACTTTTTGTGTGGCTAGATTCTATAAGCATTCCTCAAGGCGTGAGTGAGATTTGTGCTATTTTTACCGATAAGGGCGAGATAAAAGAGGGAATCTACCCGCATATTGATAGCCTTAAAGATTCTATAAGGCGTGTTGGCAAAAATATTTCAAACGAATTTTCTACCATTATGACAAGTCCCACGCTCAAAGGCTATTTGGTGGATAATTCATTGCATTTTGTCAATCAAAGTGAATGTTTGCTGGTGAAATCTGGGTTTAATCGTGCGTTAGAGGGCATTATCATTTCGCGCAGTGGGAGCGGATTTTTCTACATTCTCCCTAAGGCTATCGCGGAGTTAAAGACCAAGCAAAGCGCGCTTAGCGATAAACTACAAGACGAGATATATGAAGTGTGTAAAGAAATGAGCGCGAGATTGCAAAAATATTATTTTTTCTTACGCTTTATTAACAAAGAATTTGATGTCTTTGACCACCTTTATACACGCATAAGTGTCGCCAAAGAGCGTAATTTAGAATTTGTATATAAGTTAAGCAAACAATGTGTTTTAAGCGAATTTTGCCACCCCATTTTACACAATCCCGTGCCACTAAGTTTATCATTAGAGCGGAAATTTACTATTATTACGGGTGTGAATGAGGGTGGCAAGACAATGCTTTTAAAGTCCATTCTTAGTGCAAGTTTGCTAAGTAAATATCTTTTACCACTTAAAATTAACCCACATCAATCCAAGATTCCTATATTTAAGCAGTATTTTAGCATCATTTCTGACCCGCAAAATTCTAAAAATAACATTTCTACTTTCGCAGGGCGAATGCTAGAGTTTTCTCAAATATTAGATAAGGATAATTTTTTACTTGGCATCGATGAGATAGAGTTAGGCACAGATTCTGATGAGGCGGCGAGCTTGTATAAGGTGCTTTTGCAATCTCTTGCTAAGAAAAATTGCAAAGTAGTCTTAACTACGCACCACAAACGCTTAGCGGCTCTTATGGCGCACAGAGATGATGTGATGCTTATCGCTGCGCTGTATGATGAGGTGCGCTCACGCCCAAATTACGAATTTTTACAAGGGTGCATAGGTAAAAGCTACGCATATGAAACCGCCCTAAGACACGGAATCCCACACGCCATAATCGCCCAAGCAAGAGAGTTTGATGGCGAGCAAAAGCAGGGATTAAACCAGCTTATCACGCGTTCAAGCGAGTTGGAGTTAGAGTTGAAGCAAAAAATTGCTCAAGCACAATTAGAGCTAAATGAACTACAAAAGACTAAAGACGCGCTCCAAGAGCAGTTTAACAAAGACAAACAAAGATTAGAGGCAAGCAAAAATACCCTACAAAATGCTTATAAGCTCGCTTTAGATGAACTTAAAGCCGTAATGAAAGAAAACGACAATAAAAATATCCATCGCGCCATTAACAAAGCAAATATAATCTTGCGTAACGAATCTATACAATCCACACAGCACACACAACAATTTTCTATACCTACAACAAGCCAACATACTTTCAAAAAGGGTGATTATGTTAAATACCAAAAAAACACCGCTAAAGTCATAGAGACAAAAAATTCTGCTTGTCTTGTGGAGTTTGATAATGGATTAAAAGCGTGGATTAACAACAAAGAACTTGCTTTAGGCAAGAATGTAAAAAGTAATGGGGTAAAAATCAAAACCACTGCGCCAAAAAATGCTCGTGTTAGCCTTGATTTACACGGCAAACGCGTGGAAGAAGCGATAGAAGAGATTGATAATTTCCTTTCAAATGCCCTAATGGCTGGATTTAGTGAAGTGCTTATATTTCACGGAATCGGCACAGGGAGACTAAGTGTAGCAGTGAGTGAATTTTTGTCATCTCACCCCAAAGTGCTTGAATTTAGCGATGCACCACCACAAATGGGTGGTTTTGGGGCAAAAGTCGTAAAATTATGACTTTGATAGTGTTACAATTTTGTAATTTTTTTCATTTTTAACACACATTGTAAGAAAAATATACATATTTTTCTTACAATGTGTAATGAACCTTTAAATATTTTGTTGTTAAGGAGATTTTATGCAGTGGATACAAAACTACAACCCTCTAGATAATCTTTGGCTTAGCGCGTTATTTGCATTTTTGCCGATTGCGTGCTTTTTGCTTTGCTTGCTTGTCTTTAAGATGAGAGGCTATGTGGCGGGCTTTATCACCGTGATTGTGGCGACACTTGTGGCACTTTTTG
>CAKVEH010000003.1 GCA_934728205.1 uncultured Helicobacteraceae bacterium | reverse complement strand
GCTACGATTAGCTTCGCGCCTTTTTCATCCGCCATTTCTTGCGTGATGACGCCCAAATGTGTGGGGTTGTCCATTCTTTGTGCTACTTTTTTGCTATATGCGTCCCACAATGCACCACCGATTAAGTCATTTTTTGCCATTTTTTATCCTTTACTTATTTTGTGTTTATGCACTATAAGTGCTAGAGATTTCTCGTAGTCTTACTACGGCTTTTTTAAATACATCAATCATATATTCCACTTCTTCTTGTGTGTTAAAGCGACTAAGTGAGATTCTAATTGCTGTGTGGGCGAGCTCTTTATCTGCACCGATGGCAACCATTACAGGATTTGCTTCTAAATCCTCGCTTGCACACGCACTCCCCGTGCTACACGCAATTCCTGCTTTGTTTAAATCCCAAAGCATTGCCTCGCCCTCAATCCCACGCACACTGATAAGTGTCGTATTTGGCACGCGATTTTCTCTACTGCCTACTACAAATACATCATCGATTTTTAATAATTCATCTTCTAGATAATCACGCATTTGGCGCACTTGCTTGTTTTCATACTCAAGTGCATCATTTGCTAGGCGCATTGCCTCACCCATACCCACGATATATGGGACATTGAGCGTGCCACTTCTTCGTCCGCGCATATGCTCACCTCCGTGAAGCAATGGCGTGAGATTCACACCTTTGCGGATATAGAGCGCACCCACACCTTTTGGTCCGTGAAATTTATGTGCAGAGAAACTTAGCAAATCCACATTTGCTTTTTGCACATCTACAGGGATTTTGCCGATTGCTTGCACTGCATCGGTGTGAAATAAAATATCTCGTTCTTTACACAGCTCGCCAATTTGCTCAATAGGGAATATAAGCCCTGTTTCGTTATTTGCCCACATAATGCTTACAAGGGCTGTATCATCGCGCAAAGCCTCGCGCACTTGCTCCGCAGAAATATTCCCATTAGCATTGATTGGTAAGCGCGTAACTTCCACACCTAGAGATTCTAAAAAGCTACAAGTTGAGCCCACAGCTGGATGTTCAACTTCTGTGGTAACAATATGCTTTTTTTTGCCATTATGAATCAAATCAAAATATACACCCTTTAGTGCCCAATTATTTGATTCTGTCGCACAAGAAGTAATGATGACATCATCTTCATCATTGGCGTTTATGCCTGCGTAGAGTTTATCAATCGCCTCAGAGATTGGTTTATGCAAGATAGTGCCAAATTTATGCAAGCTGTTTGGATTCCCAAAATACTCGCTTAAAAATGGGTCCATCAACGCTTTGACTTTGGGGTCAATCATTGTCGTGGCGTTATTATCAAAATACACCTTTTCCATTATTTTTTCCTGCCTTATTTTTAAGATTTTTAATGTGTAAAAGTCTAATCTTTTAGTAAGTTTTGGTAAATGCGTGGCGATTTTACAAAATATTTTTTAACTAAATTACAATTTTATGCCCAAATGTTGGATTTGTCATAATTCTTGCTTTAAGTGGGGACATTGTGTAGTTTTTGTTAAAATTACAATAAAGCATTAAGTCATTTTTAGGGAGCGCAATGCAAAAGAACTTGAGTAAAAATAGCACAAAAAATGATACACAAACGCGACAAAAGTTCGTGCATAAGAATAAAAAGGCATTTTTTGATTATGAAATTATAGAATCTTTAGAGGCAGGGATTGTGCTTGTGGGAGCAGAGGTAAAAAGTGCGCGCGCTATGCGCGTGAATCTCAAAGACAGCTTTGTCCGCATTATCAAGGGAGAGGCATTTTTGTTTGGTGCGCATTTTAGTGCATTGCAAAATACCAACGCATTTTTTAAGCCAAATGAACGCAGAGTGCGAAAACTTCTTTTGCATAAAAAGCAAATTGACAAATTCTTTGGCAAGGTTAGCACTCAAGGTTTTAGCATTGTGCCATTAAGCATATATTTCAATCATACAAACACTCTTAAAGTTCAAATTGCGCTTGTGCGTGGCAAGAAACTTTATGATAAACGAGAAAGCATTAAGCGTAGGGAATTAGAGCGTGAAGCAAGGAGTAGTATTAAAAAAGCCCTTAAAAATGTTTGAGATAAAACATAAAAAAGCAACAAGTTCGTTGCAAAGACAGAATCCATAAGGTTGCATACAGGAATGTATTGTAATGGTTTTTTTGACTTTTTTACCAAAATATTACAAAGTTAAAGAAATAAGAAACTTTTTTTGTATTTTTAAGGAATAAATTATGTAATTTTGCGTAAAATTATGAGTGAAATACAACAAATAAAGCAGGAAAACGATGAGTCATACGACATTTGCCTACCCATATATTGGTGTGTTACTCGCGCTTATCATTAGCATTGCGGTTTTTGGTGGGATTTTGCATTTGCAGCATAAGATTTCAAATGCGATTGCCAAAAAAGATAGAGAGAAGCTAAAACTTGCTCCTTATGAGTGTGGCGTTACACCAAACAAACAATCAAATACAATTTCTTCGCAGTTTTTTTTGCTTGCGTTATTGTTTATTTTGTTTGATATTGAGGTGATTTTTATGATTCCTTGGGCGATTGATTTCAAGCTTTTTAGGGATTTTGGATTGGGAGGCTTTGCGCTTTTTGAAATGCTTAGCTTTCTCGCACTTTTGATTGTTGGGTTTGTGTATGCGTGGAAAAAGGGAGCGTTGCAATGGCAGAGCATAAAATAAACTATTTGCAAAATGGCGGGTTGCCCATAGTGCTTAGCACGGTGGATAAGATTCTAAATTGGGGGCGAAGCAACTCGTTGTGGGGAATGACTTATGGATTGGCGTGTTGTGCTATTGAGATGATGGCGACAGGCGGTTCGCGCTATGATTTGGATAGGTTTGGGAGCATTTTTCGCGCTTCTCCACGACAAAGTGATTTGATGATAATCTCTGGCACAGTAACCAAAAAGCACGCGCAGTTTGTACGCCGATTATATGACCAAATGCCCGAGCCACGATGGGTGATTTCTATGGGGAGTTGTGCGAATACAGGCGGAATGTTTAATACCTATGCTACCGTGCAGGGTGTGGATAGAATCATTCCTGTGGATATATATTTACCCGGCTGTGCCCCACGCCCTGAAACTTTGCAATATGCAATTTTGATGCTACAACAACATATTCGCTCAAATAAGGCTATTCCTGTGGCGCAGAGCAAACATTTAGAAACTAAGCGAATGGTGTAGTTATGGTAAAAAATCAAGTCCAAAATAGACAAAAAAAAGTCGTTTATACGCAAAAATTTGAAATCCCAAAAGCTGTGCCAAGAGTGGATTTTATGCAGTGGCATTTTGCTAGTGAGCTCATCGCTGCCTTGTCTGAGCTTATACAATCGCGTTATATGGAGCTAGGAATGCCGACAATTTGGGTGGATTCCAAAAATATACTTGTGGTGTTTGAGCGACTTTGCGGGCTTGGTTTTGAGACATTAACTGAGCTTGTGGCGGTGGATTTTTTAGAGCAAAGAGATGAATTTGAACTTTCTTATTTGTGTGCGAAATATGAGGATAATGGACGAAAGATTGTGCGATTAAAGGTGAAATGTGTGTTGAGCGCGGGTGATAGTATAGATTCTCTCACACCTTTTTATAAAAGTGCGAATTGGGCAGAGCGTGAGTGTTTTGATATGTTTGGCATTGAGTTCAAAGGACATAAAGACTTGCGTAGAATCCTTATGCCACCTGATTGGGTTGGGCATCCATTGCGTAAATCTTATCCATTGCAAGGCGATGAAAATGCCGCTTGGTATGAGGTTGATACGATTTTTGGTGTGGAATATCGAGACATAATCGGTCCCGAGCAACGCGATAGCGCAAGAATTGATAGGGGTGATAGCATTAACTTTGCGCCAATATCAAAGTTTAGTGGAGATTCTAAGAATGCAGATACGCAAGGTGCGGTAGATACACATAGATTCCAAGAAGAGCGCAAGCCATACGCTATCAAGCGATACCCAAAAACTCCAATAAAACTCAAAGAGAAACGATAATGGCACAAGTTTATACACGACTAAACCCTAGTTTTGAGAATATCTTTTTTGAGCGTCAATCTCAAGGCGATGAAAATACCCCAAGCAAAATCACCCTTAATTTTGGACCACAGCACCCAAGTGCGCACGGACAACTACGACTTATTTTAGAGTTAGAAAATGAAATTGTTACCAAAGCCACGCCTGATATTGGTTACTTGCATAGAGGGGTAGAAAAGCTCGCAGAAAATATGATTTATAATGAGTTTATGCCAACCACAGATAGGCTTGATTATATTTCATCGGTGAGCAATAACTTTGCTTATGCTTTTAGTGTTGAAAAACTTATCGGCGTGGAAGTGCCATTGCGTGCGGAGGCTATTAGAGTGATTTTATTAGAGCTTAGTCGCATCATCTCGCATATTTTTTATGTGGGTGTGCACGGAATGGATGTGGGCGCACTCTCTATTTTCTTATATGCGTTTAAACAACGCGAATATGGACTTGATTTAATGGAAGAATACTGCGGAGCGCGACTTACACATAATGCAATGCGTATTGGTGGTGTGCCACTAGACTTGCCTCCAAATTTTGATAGCAAGGTGTGTAATTTTTTAGATTCTTTGCCACAAATGTTAGGACTTATTGAGGGCTTGCTTGATAAAAATAGAATCTGGAGGACGCGATTAGATGGTGTGGGTGTGATTTCTAAAGAGATTGCCAAATCGTGGGCATTAAGTGGCATTATCGCTCGAAGCTGTGGTTTGGAGGTTGATATTCGTAGGAGTGAGCCTTATAGCATTTATGAGAAATTTGACTTTGACATTCCGCTTGCTAAAGAGGGCGATTGCTATGCGCGTTATCGTTTGTATATGGAAGAAATTAGGCAATCTGCTAAAATCATTCGTCAAGCGTTGGAGTTTTATAAAGGCACACCATCACAAATTATGGCAAAAGATGCGCGATATATTTCTCCCACAAAAGAGCAGATAATGACACAAAACTATTCGCTAATGGAGCATTTTGTCCTCGTTACGCAAGGTATGCGTCCTCCTGTGGGAGAATCGTATGCCCCAACAGAATCTCCACGCGGGGAATTGGGCTTTATTATCCACTCACTTGGTGCGCCATATCCCTATCGCTTGAAAGTGCGTGCTCCTTGCTTCTATCACACGGGGCTTTTGCAAGATTTGTTGTTGGGGCATTATCTAGCCGATGTGGTTACAATCGTTGGGAATCTTAATGCAGTTTTTGGCGAGGTGGATAGATGAGGCGATATGATTTACGACATTTAGGAGCGCAGTGCTTGGAGAGAATGCGCGAGATTATCACACAAAGTGAGGATGGCGAAGTGAGTATTTTTATCTTTGAGCTTGTCGAGTTTGATTTAATCCAAAAAAGCGCGGATTTAGCGTTAGAATGTGGTGCGGAGCTAGTTAATTCCATTCGCTTTAACGAGAAAGATTGGACTTTTGTAGTGCGCAAGGGCTCTTTTCACACCCTTCAATCCAGCGCACAATCTACACCAGCGCAATCAAGCGAGGTAGAGCAATGAAAAAGTTTGCAACAATGCTCAATGCTAACACAAAGCCATTTGTAGATATAAAACCAGACATTTCATTTGTGAGTGTTGGAGTATTTCCTGCGTTAGCGCATTCTATGACACATTGCAGTGAGGGCATTATTTTACATCCATTTTTCACACCCAATGGATATAATTATGAAATCGGCACAGAACACGCAGTTTGCGCACTTTTACTTTGGGGAGTTTGTGAGAATCTTGCTAAGAAAAACAATGGGGTGCAAGAAGAGATGCAAGAATTTTTAGAGAGCCTTGATATTGGTTACTTAGCTAGTGAGAGCAATATTAGCGAGGAAGAAGCCCTTAGTATTGGTCGTTTTTTGTGCGACAAAAAGTGCGCATTGCTACTTGGCAGGGATTTAGCATTGCATCAAAAGTCCTCGCTCATCGCACAACTTATAAGCACAATCGCGCAATTAACTCACACGCAGCTTTACTTGCAGGATTTAGATGTGGGCTTAGATTCCACGCAGGGGTTGATTGCGCTTACAAGTGCTATTGCAAGTGAATTTGAGGATTTGCCACAAAGTGATGGTGCGTTTGTCTATCAAGTGCCTCCAAGTGATTTGCAAGAAGTTAGTTTGCCAAAGGACGCCAAATTACTTATGCCAAACAACTTTGCTATGATTTTCAAACTACAAGATATTTCAAGCGCACCAAACCCATATATATTGCGCTTAGAAAATACAGATATACTAGAGATTCAAGCGAGATTGCTAAATGAGTTAAAAGGCACGATAGCCGTCCTTTGCTCACACAAGATTTCAAGCTATCCATTTTATAAAATTACCTCACTGCTAAGGAGGCGTGAATGTCTAACATCATAGAATCTACCAAAGTGCGTATAAGCATCGATGGTGTAGAGATATTTTGCAATGAGGGTGATTACATTTTGCAAGTCGCACGGCGCAATGGCATTGAGATTCCCGCGATTTGCTATCTCAATAATTGCTCACCAACGCGTGCGTGTAAAATGTGTATGGTAGAAATTGATGGCAAAAGAGCCTATGCGTGTGCGAGTAAGGCAAAAGATGGAATGCAAATAATCACACAAAGCATAGAACTCCAAGATGAGCGCAGAGCTATTATGCAAACTTATGATGTTAATCATCCATTGCAATGCGGTGTGTGTGATAAAAGCGGGGAGTGCGATTTGCAAAATTGGACAAATAAAATGGGCGTGCAGAGCCAGCATTTTTTTATTAAAGAATCTAACAAACCACACGCAAGCTGGGCAAAAGTAAATTATGACCCAAATTTATGTATATTATGTGAGCGATGTGTAACCACTTGTGATGAGAATCTAGGCGAGGCAAATCTCAAAGCACAAAAAGCGGATTTACAAGAAGTTGATACCACATTGTGGAAAGATACAATCCCAAAAGACCCGCTAAGTGTGTGGGTAAGGAGACAAAAATCACTTATTAGTTTTGTAGGCGAGCAACCCTGCTTAGATTGCGCGGAGTGTGTGAGTGTATGTCCTGTGGGTGCGCTTATTGTTAAGGATTTTAAGTATAAGGCAAATGCGTGGGAACTTAGCAAGATTCCCACCACTTGCACGCATTGTGCTGGTGGCTGTCTCATATATATGGAATCTCGTCATAGCAATTTAGAAGGCAAAAAGCAAATTTATCGCATTACTAATGATGGTGAATTTGAGCCTATTTGTGGGACAGCACGATTTGGCGGAGACAATATAAGTGAGCCACTTAATGCAACAAAAATAGACTTAACACAATGTGTAGAGGCGTTTAGCACTGCTAAAAGCGTGATTATTGGGGATTTATGCACCAATGAGGAAATCATTATTTTAGAATCATTACGCCAAAAAATTGGCTTTAACTTATACAACAAAAGAGCACAAAATTTTGGTGCGTTTATTACCGCATTAAAAAATGCAGGCGTGCAAATAGGATTTCTCTCCTGTGTGAAGCAGGCAAAGGGCATTATTAGCATTGGCACAAACTTGCCGCACGCAATGCCATCTCTGCGCTATCTTATTAACCAAAAACTTAAAGCAGACAAAGAGTGTAAGTTCGCGCATTTTCATTCGTTTCACAATACGCTTATCTCAAGGCTTGGTCGCAATGCAAAGTCGTTTATCTATGAGGTTGGCGAGATTTGCGCCATTTTAGAAAATCTCACAAAAGAGCTTATGCCAAAGCAAGGTAGCTTGCAAGAAGATTCTAAAGATACTTCTACACAAAATCAAGGTGAAGATTCTCACACCACTCAAGAATCTACGCAAGATTTGCCACCGCCAGCGTTTGATGGATTTTTCACGCAGGGTTTTGTTGCGCAAAATGGAGTGATTATCATAGGCGAGGAAATTTACTCTCACGCTCAAAGTGCGCATATCGTGCAACTTCTCGCACAATTAGCGCAATCTTGCAAAATGGCAATCTTTTGTATCCCGCCTTTTGGCAATGCGCTTGGTATGCTTTCATTGGCGCATTTAAGCGATTATGCGCAGTTACAAGACATCGAGCATTGCATAGGTGTGCGCGTATGTAATGATGAGTTATACGAGGAGTTTGGCAAGATGGCGTTTGTCCTTGATAGCCATAATCCAAATAGCAAGCAAACACCACCTAATGTCGCTATAAAAGCCCTTGCTCAAATGGAGGGAAGCGTGCTTAATGCGGAGTTGCGCTTGTTACCTCTTGCGCCTAGCTTTGATTGCGCGTGTTTGGATTTGGCTGATATTGCGTGTGGCTTTGGATTAGGAAGCGGGTATATGAGTGATTGGAGTAGAGAAATGGGCGCGTTTAACCACAATTTCACACTGCAACATTTGCATAGTCTTAGTAATTTTTATGCCCCAAATGGAGAAAACAAACGGGGCAAACTTTTAGAATCTAAGGGCTTCTTAGATTCTCTTTATCCGCGTATAGCTGGGCTAAAGTCTTTTAGCAATGACACACAACCAAAGTCTTTAAACGCACTTTTAGCTCATAGCCCATCGTATTTTAATCACATTAACGCGCGTTCAGATTCGCTGCAAAATAAAGTAGGCGTGTATGTTTCGCCAGCGTATGCACAAAGCCTTAATATCACGCCAAATGATTATGTGCTCTTGCAAAATGATAAGGGAGCAAGCCTTAAAGCCCAAGTATTTGTTGATTACAATATGGATGGTGAATTTTTCGTCCTCTCGCCATTGCTTAAAGGCGCGAGGGCATTATTTGGCAATGCGCTTTACACCAACCTAAGCGTGCAGACATCAAGTGTGGGAGCGCAACAATGAGTTTTTATATCACAGAAACTATTTTAAAGATTTTAGTCATTATTGCAGTTTTTGCTTCATTAGGGGGATTTTCCACTTATTTGGAGCGCAAGGTTTTGGGTATTTTTCAACGGCGCATTGGACCAAATTATGTTGGACCTTTTGGTTTGCTTCAAGCCCTTGCTGATGGCATTAAACTCTTTTTTAAAGAGGATGTTATCCCGCTTAATGCCAATCGCTTAATGTTTATTATCGCGCCTATTGTTTCGGTTGTATCGGCGTTTGTTGCGATGAGCGCGATTCCATTTTTCCCTGAGTTTGAAATGTTTGGACACACTATCGCACCTATTGTCGCAGATGTCAATATGGGAATCTTGCTTTTTTTGGCGATAAGTTCGTGCGGGATTTATGCCCCATTGCTTGCTGGCTTTAGCTCGCATAGTAAGTATTCACTCATCGGTGGAGCGCGAGCAGTGGTGCAGTTTGTAAGCTATGAGATGATTACAGGGCTTAGCTTGCTTGCTCCGCTGATGATTGTGGGCTCGCTTTCGCTTATTGATATTAACAACTACCAAGCAAATGTGAGTGATTGGCTTATTTTTAAACAGCCACTTGCCTTTGTGCTTTTTGCTTGTGCGGCATTTGTAGAGCTTAATCGCACACCATTTGACTTGCTAGAGCACGAAGCAGAGATTGTCTCTGGGTATTGCACGGAGTATAGCGGGCTTAGGTGGGGGATATTTTTTATCGGTGAATACGCCAATATGATTGCGGTGTGCTTTATTTTTGCATTACTCTTTTTTGGTGGCTTTAATCCCATAGGCTTTATCCCCGGAGGCATAGCGATTTTGCTTAAAGTATGCTTTTTTATCTTTTTGTTTATGTGGGTGAGGGCGACTTTACCACATATTCGTTCAGACCAGCTACTAAAGGCGTGTTGGAAAGTGTTGTTGCCTTTGGCATTGCTTAATGTTTGCATAACGGGCGTAGTGCTACTTTTGGTATAAAGCATAAAGGAGTAAAAATGGCAAAATATTATTATATTACAGAATCAAAAAAGCCTAAAAGCTTCTTTTGGCGTGTGGTTTCAGCTATTAAAGTAACTTTTTCGCTTGATATTATTAAGGGGTTGTTGTTGAGCTTAAGAGAGTTTTTTAGCAAAAATGTAACGGTGCAATATCCCCTTGAGAGTATGCCACTTTCTTTGCGTTACCGCTCTATCCACAAACTTCAGCGATTATTGGAATCTAATAATGAGCGATGTATCGGCTGTGGATTGTGTGAGAAGATTTGCACGAGTAATTGCATTCGCATCGTTACAGGCATTGGGAGTGATGGGCGTAAAAAAATCGATGATTATACGATAAATTTTGGTCGTTGTATTTATTGTGGATTGTGCGCGGAAGTGTGCCCAGAGCTCGCCATAGTGCACGGAGAGCGGATAGAAAATGCAGGCACGCAACGAGCGTATTTTGGTGCAAAGGACTTTTTGTTGGAAGAAGCACCAAGTGGGGAATTTCAAGGATATGGAAGCGTGAGTGTAAATGCTGATAGCTTGCTTATTCCCACACCTTTAGCGTATGGGATTACACAAAAAGTTGATGAAAGACAAGAGGATAATATTTCGCAAGGAAACACTGCCCCACAAGAACAAAATACACCAGATTCTCATAGCACAACACAATCTCAAGCAAATACGGAGGCAAGTCAATGATAGAATCTTTAATTTTTTATGCCTTTGGTGCGCTTGTATTGGGACTTTGTCTAGTGGTGGTGCTCTCTAAAAATGCTCTTTATGCGATGAGTGCGCTTGCACTTGGAATGGTGCTTGTATCGGTGTTTTATTTTTTACTTAATGCAGAGTTTTTAGGCGTAGTGCAAATCGTAGTGTATGGTGGTGCGATTGTGGCGTTATATGCCTTTGGTATGATGCTTTTTAATCTTACTAAAGATTTTAAACAATCGTATAAAAATAAAATCCTTGCCATAGTGCTAAGCGTGCTTGTAGGGGCATTATTAGTTGTGATTTGTGTTATGCTTGTGGGCGAACTTGAGCTTTTTGGGAATCTCACGCTTAGTATGCAATCAAAAGAACCACTCAATAATGTCCAAACATTTGGGTTTTTTGTTTTTACGCAATATCTTTTTGCATTTGAGATGGCAGCGATTTTATTGCTCCTTAGTATGGTCATAGCAATCGCGCTTGTAATGCACAAAAACACAGAATCTAATGATAAAAACACACCAGATGCGCTAAACCTTACAAACGGGGGGGAGCAATGATAGGCTTGTATCATTATCTTATTTTAGCTTCATTGCTATTTTGCGTGGGGCTTTTTGGACTTATGCAACGAAGGAATCTCTTAATGCTCTTTTTTTGCACAGAGATTATGCTTAATGCCGCAAATATTGCATTGGTGGCTGTTGGGGCACATTTAGGTGATATACAAGGGCAAGTTTTCGCTTTTTTTGTCATTGCTATTGCAGCAGCTGAAGTGTGTGTGGGGCTTGGATTGTTGGTGGTGTGGTTTAAAAAGCAGCGCAATATCGATTTGCATTCATTAAGCAATCTTAAAGGATAAGTAATGGCGGGTGATTCTGTAGTTTTTGAGACATTTTGTGGTTTTTTTATTTTGTTTGCTCCACTTGCTGGCGCGCTGTTTAGTGCTTGCTTTGCATTTAGCCCAAAACGCTTGATTGCTGGGATTGTGCCTAGCGCGTTGTTGCTTATGAGCACTCTTGTATGCGCCTTTTTGCTGTATAGATTCTATACAGCTGATATTGGGATTGGTCTTATCCGCTTGTATATAGGCGATTGGATAGTGGCTGGAGAATTTTTTAGCGGGTTTAACTTTGAGATTGATTTTGTGAGTTTGGTAATGGCTAGTGTGGTAAATTTAGTAAGTGCGTGTGTGCATATTTATTCTATTGGATATATGGCGCACGATAAAGGATTTAACCGCTATTTTGCATTTTTGAGCGCGTTTGTGTTTTCGATGCTTTTTTTGGTGATGAGTGATAATTTGCTTGGGTTATTTATCGGTTGGGAGGGAGTAGGGCTGTGCTCATACTTGCTTATTGGATTTTTTTATCACAAGCAAAGCGCGATTTTTGCTTCTAATGAAGCCTTTATAATGAATAGAATCGCGGATTTAGCGATGCTTCTTGGCATTTTCTTTATAGCAAGCACGGCAGATTCTATTTATTTTAGAGATATTCTCCCATTAAGTGCGGATTTGGCACATAGCAGTAGTCCTAATGCGCCATCTTATGAGCAGTATAAAGGATTTTTATGGGGTGGAGCGTTACTTTTTGTCGGAGCTATGGGGAAAAGCGCGCAGTTTCCATTTCATACTTGGTTAGCTGATGCGATGGAGGGTCCTACTCCCGTATCCGCGCTTATTCACGCAGCCACAATGGTAACGGCTGGTGTGTATTTGGTGCTTCGCCTAGATGAGTTGTATTGGTATTTGTTTGATGTAAGAGTGTTTATTACTTATCTTGGTGCTTTTGTGGCATTGTTTGCAGCGAGTATGGCGTTAGTCAATCGTGATTTAAAGCGTATTATTGCATATTCTACACTCTCTCAACTTGGGTATATGTTTGTAGCTGCGGGGCTTGGAATGTATTGGATAGCATTTTTTCATCTTGTTACACACGCTTTTTTCAAGGCTCTTTTATTCTTAGGGGCTGGGAATGTAATGCACGCGTGCAATGATGAGCTTGACATTACCAAAATGGGTGGCTTATATAAGCCTCTAAGGGCGACTTTTGTGTTTATGTTTGTCGCTTCGCTCGCTCTTTGTGGGGTATTTCCGTTTGCAGGATATTTTTCTAAGGATTTAATTTTAGAATCTGCATTTTATACCCAGCATTTTGGATTATGGATTGCCTTGCTTGTAGGGGCGTTTTTTACCGCATTTTATAGCTTTAGGTTGCTAATGCTTGTGTTTGCCCCGCGCAAACAAGCACAGCAAAGCACACAGCACGCGCACGAAGCACCAAATTTAATGCTTTTTGCTATGTTGCCATTGGGGATTTTAGCCGTTGTAGCAGGATTTTTTGAGGAATACTTTGCGACAAGTATAAATCCCCTCTTGCCAGAACTCTCCCTTGAGCCAAGTGATTTCCCACATTACTATCTTATTGCTATTACGACAATCGTGGTGTTTGGAGGGATAGCTTTTGCGATAGGCAAATACAAAAATGGCTTTAATGATTCCCAACCAAGTGTGTTGTATAAACTTTTGTTTCATCAATATTATATTCCTAAAATATATGAAAAATGTATCATTATCCCTTATCAAAAAATCGCTACATTTTTGTGGCAACGCATTGAATGCAGGGTCATTGATAACATTGTAGATTCTCTTGCAAGAATGCTTGCAAAAGGTGGCGAATATGGAAAGGCTACACAAAGTGGAGATTTATCGCAAAGTTTGCGTTTAATGGTCTTTGGCGTGTTTGTATTTCTCACTTTAATGCTAGTTGGGCTTTGGGAGGTGCTAAGTGCATAGTGTTTTAGGCTATTTATTAAGTATTATCATCTTTTTCCCTGTGCTTTGTGGCGTGTTAATGATTTTGTGGAAAGAAAGCCTTATCCGAAAATTCTTTTTTTATAATGCCCCCATTAGTGCGCGAAGTTTTGGGATTTTTGTAGGTGGTATTGAGATTGTGCTATGTGGTGTGTTGTTTTGGTATTTTGATAGCCATTTTTCTGGCTTTCAGTTTATCCATAAAATCCCTCTTATCGATACTCTTGGTATTGCATATTTTGTGGGCGTTGATGGAATCTCGCTCTTTTTGGTGTTATTGAGTGCGCTTATTGGCTTTTTGGGGATTGTGTTTATTTCGCCTGATATACCAAAATTGCGCTATTTTATAGCAAATATTTTATTGCTTCAAGGTATTGTCATTGGTGTTTTTTGTGCCCTTGATGTGATGATGTTTTATATTTTTTGGGAGCTTACTTTAGTGCCATCGCTCTTTATTATTGGGATTTGGGGAGCGCAAGGCAGGATTTATGCGAGCGTGAAGTTTTTTCTTTATACTTTTAGTGCTTCACTTGTTATGCTTGTTGGGATTGTTTATTACGCCTATGTATTTCACTTACATAGTGGGGTTTGGAGTTTTAATTTACTTGATTGGTATGATTTTAATCTTAATGCGCAAGGTTGGCTTTTTGTGGCGTTTTTTATCGCTTTTGGGGTAAAAAGCGCAATGTTCCCATTGCACACTTGGCTACCTTATGCGTATGGGCAAGCTCCTATTGTGGGTTCAGTGCTCCTTAGTGCATTGCTTTCAAAAATGGGGATTTATGGAATCATTCGCTTTTGCTTCCCGCTTTTCCCTGTGGCAAGCCTAGATTTCACTTTTATAATTAGCATAATTTGTGTGTGTATGGTGGTGTATGGAGCATTTTTAGCCTACGCACAAAAGGATATAAAGCAAGTCGTTGCATACAGCTCAATTTCACATATTGGCGTGATTATTTTGGGCGCGTTTTCGCTCAATATCGAGGGCATAAGCGGTGCGGTATTCTTTATGGTGGCTCACGGCATTATTAGTGCGATGCTCTTTATGCTTGTAGGTGTGATACAAGAGCGTAAAAACACATTGATGATAGAATCTCTTGGCGGACTTGCAAGCATTATGCCAAAGTTTAGCACACTTTTTGCCATTGCTTTATTAGGAAGCGTGGGATTACCGCTTACCATAGGATTTGTGGGCGAGTTTTTGAGTTTATATGGATTTTTTAAAGTAAATAAAATCATCACATTGCTTGCTGGGCTTAGTGTGGTTATGGGTGCGGTGTATATGTTAAGCGTGTTTGGGCGCGTGTTTTTAGGCAAACTTGATTCTAAAACGCCCACATTAAACGATGTCAATGCGCGCGAGAAATGCGCGCTTATTCCATTGGCGTTGCTTATCATCGCTTTTGGAATCTACCCAAAGCCCATTTTGCTTCCTGCGCAAAATTCCGCACTTATGATACTTGATATGGTGGATTCTAAACTCAAAAGCAACCAAGAGATTGATATTGGCTTTGTTCCAATGCAAGTGCAAGAGACGCTTGAGTTTCCATCAAGTCAAAGTGAGCAAGAAAGGCAAAAAGGAGAGTAAATGCAACAATTAAACGATTTGTATGTATCAGGGCTTGAGATTTCGCAAGTCTATCCGTTGTTTTGTGTCCTTGCTGGTGCTTTAGTGGTGTTACTTGTAAGCGCGTTTTATCCGCGTCCTAAGATGTGGCTATGTGGGGCATTGAGCGTTGCTTTTTTGGCGGCTGATTTGTATTTTGTGCTGAGTAATACAGGAGCTATTTACGTCCCTAAGCAAAGTTTTTTTGGCTTAGTTTTTGTGAGTGGAGTGGCTTATTTAGCTCAGATTCTTATCTTGCTCTCAAGTGTGTTTTTTATTTTATTAAGCCTTACTCAAAACAGCACTAAGGAATTTCAAAGAGGCGAATATTATGCTATTTGGCTTTTTGTCATTGCTGGCTTGCAATGTATGGTAAGTAGCACAAATATAGTGGTTATTTTACTTGGGCTTGAGATTTCTTCGCTTGGTGTATATGGGCTTATCGCTCTTAGCGGAGGGAAAAATAGCACCGAAGCAGCAATTAAGTATTTCACAATGGGAGCGTATGCAAGCGCGTTTTTCGTTTTTGGTGCGGCATTTTTGTATCTTGGCATAGGAAGTTTAGACTTACTTGTGTTAAAATCTTATAGCATTCATACCACCATAGGCTTTGTGCTGATGTTTTGCGGGCTTGGCGTGAAGCTCTCTGCCGTGCCATTTCACACTTGGACTCCTGATGCGTATGAGGGCTCAAATGCGATAATGGCGGGCTTTATGTCTATCGCGCCAAAAATTGCAGCATTTGTCGTGGCGTTTTATTTGTTTAATCTCACCTCAAAGCCTGCCATAGAATTAAGCGACCAGAGCAGATTCCCTGAAGTTTTGCTTTTTATTATTGCGGTTCTTACGATGAGTGTGCCAAACCTCCTCGCCTTAGTGCAAAAAGATGTAAAGCGAATGCTTGGATACAGCTCGATTTCGCACGCTGGATTCTTATTGAGCGGGGTTTTAATTGGTGGATTAGAGGGATTAAGCAGTTTGTTTGCCTATTGGGTGTGGTTTATGTTTGCCAACATTGGCGCATTTGGTATGCTTTGGTTATTACGCGATTCTAAAGATACGCAAGATTATGCTATTTCGCGTTTTAGCGGACTTGCTCATCGCTCACTTATTAGCGCAGTAAGTCTTGGAATCTTTATGTTTGCATTAGCAGGAATCCCACCTCTAAGCGTCTTTTGGGGGAAGTTCATTCTCATTAAACTTTCTATTGATAGTGGTTATAGCGCGCTTGCTATTATTATGGCAATCAACAGCGCGATAGCAGCGTTTTATTACTTGCGCGTGGTGGTAGCAAGTTTTTTACACGATTCTACACAGCATACACTTAGCCCGCAAAAAAGCGTTTTTGGCGTGGCCATTGTGGCGATTTGTGTATTTTATGTCTCTCTATGTGCCCTAATGGCTCAAAATTTGCTTGATAGCATACAATGGTGTGTTTTATTATATCAATAATTTTCATTTGTTTTTAATACAATTTTATCAAGCAAGGCATTAGGAGTGGCGCGATGAGAGCCATAAGGATTATTTTTTGTGTATTATGTATTGTTGCTATCACAAAGGCACTTGATGTAACCATAAACTATGGCAAGCAAAATAACGAATATTTCTCTGTGCTTAATCTCCAGCATAGCGAGCCATTTGAATGCCAAGAATTTACTAACGAGCATAGCGAGCCTATTCGTGTGGTTTGCATTATTGAGCGCACTCCAAGAGCGAGCTTCTCGCCCACAAATACGATTTTTTTTCGATTCTATAATCGCGTTATTGATGGGCATTTCTACCTTTATATTGAGCCAAATTTTAGCTCCAAACTCTTTAATACTTTCTCGGATTTAAAGACCAATGACCCCATTCCCAAAGAGCGACCCAAAAAATCTAAAAATTGGCAAATGGTAGGTTTTAAGGGTGTGATTCCCTTTCTCTCTCAAACTAAAAGCAAAGGGCTTAATTTCCCTGTGGCAGTATTGCCAAAAGAGGAGCAGTTTGTCGGTGAGCTTGACATCAATCGTGCGCCATTGCACTTTGATGAGGGACAGGACTTTGCCTATTATCTAAAGGCGCAAAATTTAATAAAATCACAATCCTACCTTGATGCGATAAAAATCATTGATGATACTTTGCGCGTGTTCCCAGATACGATTTTTGTGCGGGATTTGCTTTTTTATAGAATCGTTGCCCTGCGAGAAATTGACGAAGTAGAGAATGCAGATTCTATCGTTAATACAGGCGTGCAGTGGGTGAAGCGATACCCCACAGATATGAATATCCCAGAAGTGCTCTACACTCTAGGAAATGCGTATGTTGGAATCCACTTTATCTCAGAGGCGAAGTATTACTACGATAGGCTTATAACCGAATATCCAAATTCGCGTTTTGCTCCGCTCGCCAAAATGCAACTTGCAAGGTCATATTATGGATTAGAGCAGCCACAGCAAGCTATGCGTCATTTTATCCAAGCCTATGAAGAGGCAAAGGACTTAGATTCTGCGAGTTTGATTGCGATAAAGTGGAGCGAATTTTATATGAGTAGGCAAGAGAATAAAGAAGCAAAAAGGCTTGTTGATACGCTAATGGCGGCAAACCCAACTTATTTTATCAATAATTTACTTCAAAGCCTTGATTTTATCACCACACTTACCGAGCACGAAATGTGGGAGAGCGCAGCAAAAATAAGCGAATATTTATACAACAATACAGATGATGATGATTTGCGCGTTTTACGCGATGATTTGCTTAATAAAACAGCGATTTTTTATCAAAACTTTGGAGATTATGAAAACGCCCATAGGATAAATCTCCTTTACGCAGAAGAATACCCGCATAAAGGGCATTTAGCCGAAGTCAAAGAACGCGATGATGAGTTGCTCTTTGATATTGGATTAGATGATTCACCAGATGAGAAAATCACGCGTTATGATTACTTAATGCAAAAGTATCCCAACACGCCCGTAGCGCAAAAAGCACTTAATCTAAAAGCACAGATTCTCTTTGATAGGGGCGAGTATGAAAATGTCATCGCGCAAAATGGCGTTGAAGCGGAACTCATCGATAAAAGCTATTATCAAATCTTATTGCGTGCCCTGCAAGAAAAGGATTGCAAAGCAATCGCTAAAGACTTTAGCCATTACAAAAAGGAGCAATTTACCTTTCATCAAAATTTCACCGCATTTGAGTGCCTCTACTCTCTCGCGCTTAATGCCCAAGCCCAAGTGGCAATAGAGAATCTCGCCAAAGAAGCACAAGACCCACAAACCAAACTATCAGTCTTATATATGGAGACGCAAAACCTCGATAAGCTCGGTAAAAACAAGCCTACATTGCTTTCAGCAAGGGACACACTCAATCTTGCCAAAGGACTTAAGCAACGCGAATACTACGATGTGGGCTTTATCTTTTTTCGCCATTTAATCCTTAGCAACAACCTAGACGAAGCAACGCAAGTATATACATTTTTGCACGAGCAATTAAGCGATGATATACGACTTATTGATGTGGAGTTAGAGCTCCTTAAGCGCGCCGAATCAGAGAAAAACGAAGTAAGTATCGAAGTGTATGCGCGCGATATTTTACGCCTCCAAAAGCTCCATAAAAACACGCACGGCACGCCGTATGTGGATTTTGCATTAGCGCAAAGTTTAATGCGCTTAGGCAGGTATAATCAAAGCCTAGAAGTGCTTGATACCCTTGCTAAAAAGGATATAGAAGTCCCCACGCTCGCTCAAGCCCTCTATCTCAAAGGCTCTGTGCAAAAGACTCAAAACAATGAAAAAGACGCACGACTTAGCTTTAATCAATGCAAGGAGTTGCAATCAACCCAAGCCCAACAGCTTAGCGTGTGGAAAAATCTCTGCACTCAAGCCCTTGAGATTTTACAATAAATTTTAATTTCTTACACATTACAACGCAAAAAACTAAAAAGGCTTTTTGGTTTTTTCGCACGGCTTTGATGAGAGTTTATAGAGCACTCGCTCGCCTTGCGCTTCGCCAAATTCATAGCGTTTGATATAGCCTTGCGCGTTAAAGTAGGATTTGCGCTCTAGTAAGCCATCTTTATCCGCGCTAGGCGTGAAACTCACTAAAAAGCACCCCTCAAAGATATGCTCTTTAGTGATGAGGCTATATGAGTTAGGCACTTTTTTATGCTCTACGCTCTCCAGCTCGATAAGCTCATAGCGTGGCATTGTGAGTGTTTCCTCGCGTGAAATGTCTGTGATATACAGTGTGAGAAGCTCTTCAATAGGCGTTATGATAAACTCTTTCTTGCCCTCGAAGTCTATAACTGCATTTTTGCTAAAGTCCGTGTATTGCGTGATTTTATTTTTATGCTTGAAACTTTGTGGGACTTTTAGCCGACTAAGGATAAGGGCAAATTTCTTATCCGTCTTAGTATCCTCGATATAAGTCGCATAAGTCTCTGTGCGCTCCATTTCTGTAAGGCTATCAGCGTAAGGGTCGATAAACTCCTCACAGCCATTAAAGCTAAATCCGCTAAACCCACTAAGCACGCAAATTAACGCCACGCTTGCCACACTAGAGAATCTTCTCATCGCCTAGCCCCACTAATCTTAAGATTCCCAAGCACGATTGCAAGCGCACCTAAAAACATCATATAAAAGCCAAGAATCAAGTTTGAGACATCTTCGCTATGCACCACCCAGCTAAAAAATATAGGCGTAAGCCCGCCAAAAATCGCATACGAGACATTATAGCTTAGCGAAATCCCGCTATATCGAATAGGCGCGGGGAAGCTCTCTACCATTATCAAAGGCGTAAAGACCGTTACCCCTGCGCAAAACGCCATCAAGTAATAAAATAGCAACACCGCGTCTATGTGTATTTGGTTGCTAAGTCCATAATAAAACACAAAGGCAAAAAATATAAGCCCAACCCCTTGCACGATACTCGCCCCCCAGATTCCAATCCTATCGCTCAAAACCCCGCCAAAGACATTGCCAGAAGCGAGGAAAAAGATGGCAATGATTTGATAAATCACCTTAGAGACATTATCGATTGCATACACCGCGCTTAGCAAGTTTGGCGTGAGGAGCACCGTGATTACCACGCATCCTGTGAGCACCCAAGTAGTGAGAAACGAGTGAATGAGAGCATAGCGGTGCGATTTGATTGTTTCTTTGATAGGGAGTTTGCTCGTTTGGCTTAATGCTTTAATCTCCTTAAACACGGGCGTTTCGCTCAAATATCGGCGTAAAAATATAGAGATGATTCCAAACACACCGCCGAGCAAAAAGGGAATGCGCCACGCCCATTCTTTAATCTCTTCTTGCGAGAAGCTTAGATTTACTCCAAGTGTAACGATACTCCCTAGCAAGATTCCAGAAACGACTGCGCTAGTGAAGATTCCCATTGTCGTGCCTAAATGGTTTTGGTTATGCTCTTTGACAAACACCCACGCCCCGGGTAACTCACCGCCAATAGCAATGCCCTGCATTACGCGCACGAGGATAAGCACGATTGGCGCGAGAATCCCAATCTGCTCATAAGTAGGCATAAGCCCCAGCGCAAAGGTGGGAATCACCATTAGCAAAATAGAGAGCATAAACATATTTTTCCTCCCTCTTTTATCGCCAAAGTGCGCCATTATCACGCCACCAAGCGGGCGAGCGAAGTAGCCTGCTGCAAACGCACCATAAGTATTCATATTCGCCCAAAAGCTACTTTGCGCGGGGAAAAAGAGCTGTGAAATCACTGATGTAAAAAACACAAAAATAATAAAATCATAAAATTCTAGCATTCCACCAAGCGAGCTTAGTGAGAGCACCTTGACTTCTTTATTGCTTAATGCCATTTGCACTCCTCATTAAATAATCCTTAACATTGCCATTTAGCCCAAACATTGTCATAGTATGACACCATTTAGTATGACACTCAAACATTGTCATATTGAGCGATAGCGAAATATCTCTTTTGGCTTTTAAGATACTTCGGTTTTGCTTTGCAAATCCTCAGTATGACACCCAAACCGATGGCAGTATGAGAAAGGGATTTGCCACCATTTAGTATGACACTCAAACATTTGACAAATGCAAAGCACTTGTTTAAAGAGCAATCAAAAATAATGCCAAATTGATAATTTTTAGCAAAATTTAAGAAAATTTTTGTTACAATCGACGACTTTAGTATCAAATTTCAAGGAGTTAAAATGAAAAAATTAGCATTGATATTCCCTCTAGCCTTTGGCTTTGCTTTTGGGAATGTAGAGAATAGAGTAAGTGATTTAGAGGAGCGTATGGACGCCGTAGAGGTCGAGGCAGAGAGCTCAAAGGTAAAGTTTAGCTTAGAATTTACCACTGCGATGAATAACTTTCAAACTGATTCTTCTAAAGCTGGGCAAAGTCGCTCCGAGCCATTGAAGTGGAGTATGGGCTTATATCTTAATATGAATGCCAATGTGAATACATATACTAAATTCACAGGACGCCTTTCTATGACAAAAGCATTTGGTGATTTGGCTTGGACTCCTAGCATTTTCGCAGACTCATTTTCTGCTGGGCGCGGTGTAGGCGGGAGCTCTGCAGTGTATGTAGAGAGAGCGTATGTGGATTTGTTTTTAGGTGATTATTTCGTGCTTACCTTTGGGCGTCTGCCTAGCACTGATGGACCGGGCTCATTACTTCGTAATGGCTCTGCGAGACTATCGACTTATCCCGCGCTTATGGTAAATGCGCTGGGCGATGGCGTGGTGCTCACTTATAAGCCATTGCCTCATAGCCTAAGTGATTTGTATGTGCGTGTGGGCTTCGCTAAAGCATATCAAGCAGTGTATGGAGCAGAGAAGCAAAGCGGTGGTTCGATTTTTGGCGGAATTGGGATAAATAAAACTGCTGATATGGACTTATGGTATGCGGGTGTAGAGAGTGCATTCCTCCCAAGTGATTGGGGGAAAAGCCTCTTAATGCTTGGCTATATCTATCTCAATGATTATTCTGTCCCTGATTATGCTATCCAACAAACTGCAGGGCAAGCTACTACTTTTGGGACAGCGAAGTCAATGGGGAATCTCCAATATCTCAACCTCCATTTAGAGCATAATAATGCTTTTGGCTCTGGGTTAAATTGGTTTTTGTCCTATTCTCTTAATAGTGGCTCGGGCACAAGCGACCCAACAATCGCAGCACAATTACCATTAATGCAATTTAACAAAGAGCAAGGTTGGGCGTTGCACTTTGGTGCGCGATATGACTTCTCTAGCCACTTTAAGCTAGGCTATGAATACTTCCACGGAAGCAAAAACTGGTATGCGTTCTCACGCGTCTCTATCAACGACCCGTTTAATATCCGTAACACTCGCGGTGATGTGCACGATGTGTATATGCTATTCCCAATCGATATATATCAGTTCTTTAGACTAAGCTATACTTATCAATATCACGAGTATGATGTGCCAAGTCTCCCAACCATATCAACTAAGGGCGATGGGTTAAAAAGCCGACAAAATATCGCGCTAAGCTATACTTTACGCTTCTAAAAGCGATATATATATATATTAAATGAAGGAGAAAGTAATGAAAAAAGTAATGCTAAAAACGACAATTTTGACGATGTTAGTAGTGGCAAGTTTGCCAAGCCTCTCTCTTGGTGCGTGCGCGGATTTGATGCAAAAGTATAATGCACCAGACCCCGCTCAAAAGACAATGAGCCAAGTGGCTCGCTGGGTGAAGCAAAAGGTCAGTGATGCAAAAGACGCAAAAGAGCTAGAATCGTGTATGCAGGCTCGTGCTGCGGACAACCCAAATAGAGAGCAAGTCGCTGGTAAATAGATTTGATTTTGTGAAAGGATGAAATGGAATCACAACGAAGCTCTAATGAGGACACGCCAAAAGCCCAAAGCACACCTAAAAAACAAATCAATAGCTTAGCCGCACGGCTAAGCATTGGATTTACGCTTCTTGGCATACATATTGCGCTACTTGGCATAGCGTTTGTGGGCATCAAAATCACTTCGGATACACTTTTAGATAAGGCAGATTCTCTTAATACCTCTGTAATCCAAGCACAGCAAAGCACAGAATCTTACGCAGACTTAATGGAGCAATTTGAATTTATCGGCGCAATCAATACTCGTATCATCAAGTATCTCCTTACCCCCGATGAGGAAAACAAAGCAATCATTATACAAATGACACGAAGCTGGAATGAAAGCTTTATCAAAAATAATCAAAACTTACAGAGCTTTTATCAGCCTATTCAAAGTGCATTGAGTGCGGGCAGCACGCGACACCTTATCGACCTTGAGAATATCTTTAATGAAATTTATAATAGACTTATAGAGCACACTTCTACTAATATCGATATTATGAACCAAGAGATTAGCGCAGCGGTTAGTGATATTGGTAGCATTAGCTCTAGCACCGCTACACAGCTTACTCTATATTTGTATTTTTTTATAGTGATTTTTGTGTTTACGGTGGTGAATGTATATGTATTTTTACGCACTTTGCGTAAATTTAGCGCGGATTCTAAAACTATCGTGCGCTATCTTAAAGATACAAGCAAAGATGCAGATTCTATCAAAAATGCGAAAAAGCTAGAAATAAATCGTAAAGATGGCGATGAGGTGCAAACCATAAGCGACTTTATCAATACCTTTATCACTAAAATGCAACAAACTATCGATATTTCTGAGAATGCCACGAGGGAAATCGGTAAGCTCAATAGCTCTGTGTCAGCCTTGCAAACAAATATCACTAAGATAATCCAAAAGACGAATGCTAATGTGGAAGTGGGCGGTGTGATTAACATAGGGCTTGATAAGAATGTCTCTTTGGCAAATGATTCTCAAAGTAAGGTAACGCAAAGTAGCAATTCACTCGAGCAGGCTGCTGAGCACCTCAACACGCTCCTAAGTGAGCTAGACCAAGCCGTGCAAAACCAAGATGAGCTTAATGGGCGATTAGAGGGACTTTCAGAATCTATCACGCAGATTAAAGATGTAAGCTCGCTTGTGTATGATGTCGCTGACCAAACAAACCTCCTTGCGCTTAATGCAGCCATTGAGGCGGCAAGGGCTGGCGAGCACGGGCGAGGATTCGCCGTGGTGGCTGATGAAGTGAGAAAACTCGCAGAGAAGACTCAAACTTCACTCCAAGAAATCGAAGCGCGCATTAACACAGTGGTGCAAAACCTAAACGAAATCGGAGAATCTATCAAAGCAAGCACGAAAAACTTCAACGAGCTTAACCACGAAGCCGAAGTATCCAAAAGTAACATTGAATCTATCCAAATCTTTATGAAAGAAGTCGTTGATTCTATCAATGCACAAGGTAAAAACTCCATAGGCTTAGGCACACAAACGCGAGACATTATCAATGAACTCAATGAAATCAATAAACTCCTCCAAGAGATTTTTGAAGTCATCACCTATGTAACCAAGCGTAGAGATAGACTCACACAAAGTGATGAAGCCCTTAACGAAGTGCTAAATTCCTTTAATGTCAAATAAAAAATACAAAGCCCACAAAGATACACTTTTTGTAGATAGCGTGAGTGAAAAATTTAGCTTTAATGAGCAAGTCGCAAGCGTGTTTGATGATATGATTACACGCTCTGTGCCGTTTTATAGGCAGACTTTAGAGTTGTGCGTGGAGCTCTTAGCACTGCACCTTAGCGGGATTAAAGGTGTGAAAACCCATCGTGTGTATGACATTGGGTGCTCAAATGGGAATCTCCTTATTGGCTTAGCCCAAAAATTGCGCGAGATAGGAGTTAAAAGCGAGTGTATCGGCATTGATAACTCAAAGGCGATGATACAATCTGCCAAACTCAAAGCCAAAGCCTATAATGCAAAGATTGCTTTTGAATGCGCTGATTGCCTCCAAAGCGAACTTTTGGAATCAAGCGCGATAGTGAGTAATTATACCTTGCAATTTATCCGCCCACCTTTGCGCTCTGTGCTTATCACAAAGATGTATAACGCACTTCATAGCGGGGGAATCTTTATAATGAGTGAAAAAATGGCAAGCGTTGATAGGCTCTTTGATTCTCAAATGATTGCGCTGTATCATAATTATAAAGCGCGTAATGGCTACTCACAAACCCAAATCGCTAAAAAGCGTGAGGCATTAGAAAATGTGCTTGTGCCTTATAGCTTGGAGGAAAATATTGCATTGCTTAAAGAGGCAGGGTTTAAGAGTGTGGAGGTGCTCTTTAAATGGGTAAATTTCGGCACGCTTATCGCGCGTAAAGATTAGATTCTATCAAGGAGTGAAAATGGCAGAGCTTACGCATTTAAACCAAAACAACAATCCCACAATGGTCGATGTGAGTGAAAAAAGCATAACAAGCAGGCTCGCACGCGCAAGTGGCACAATCACAATGAGCGAGGATGCCTATAACGCGGTCGTGCAAAACACAGCTAAAAAAGGTCCTGTGATTCAAACTGCTATAATCGCGGCGATTAGCGCGGCAAAAAACACGCCAAGCGTGATACCAATGGCGCACCCGCTCTTTATCAGTAAAGTCAATGTGGAGATTACACCATTAGAACGCGCGTGTGGATTCAGCGTGGAGGCGGTGGTGAAGTGTGAGGGCAAGACAGGCGTGGAAATCGAGGCGTTGCACGCGGTTAGCATTGGGCTTCTTACGATGTATGATATGCTTAAAGCCATTGATAAAGCAATGGTAGTAAGCGATATACGGCTTTTAGAAA
>CAKVEH010000002.1 GCA_934728205.1 uncultured Helicobacteraceae bacterium | reverse complement strand
CCCACAAAGCTCATTGATACGAGCAGGGATTCTCACACTTTTGATTTTAAGGGCATTGATATAACCTTTCATCATTATCCGGGACATACGCCGGGTTGTTGTATGATAGAAATTGCTGGCGTTGTCTTTAGTGGAGATTTTATCTTTTATCGTAGCATTGGTCGCAGTGATTTTGCCTACTCAAACCCCAATGATATGAAAGAATCACTAATGCGATTCCAAGCAGATGCGCACCTCTCACCCCTCACTCTTTATCCCGGGCACGGAGAATCTACCAGCGCAAAGAATGAGCAAGAGAATGTGAAATTTTGGCTTCCTCGTGTGTAGGCACTGCACTAATGGTTTAGAATCTAATGCGTTATCCCCAAATACTTAAATGTAAAAATTAGTGAACGCTTTTTGCTTTTCTACTCCTTAAAGAATCTAAACATAATGTGATAATTTCAACACTAAGGGAGATTATGGACTTATCGACGGTTTTAGGATTAGTGCTATCTGTTACAAGTATTTCGGTTGGGGATATTTTGGAAGGTGGAAACCCGCTGCACGTTATTCACTTAAGCTCCGTGCTTATCGTGATTCCTACGGCGATGGCTTCAGCGGTTACTGCTTCGCACGCGAGTTATGTAAAGGGTGCGTATAAGGAGTTTAAGACTGCTTGGCTTGCTTCGCCTGTGAATTATAACGAGACTATTCGCCAGCTTGTGGAGCTTGCCACTCTTGCGCGTAGAGATGGTGTGCTTTCATTAGAGGGCAAAGCCGCGCAGATTGAAGATGATTTCTTGCGTAAAGCTATTAGTATGATTGTCGATGGGCGCGAAGCAGAGGCAGTGGAAGAGGATATGGAGATTCAAATTGAGGTGTTAGAAGAGTATTATCACGGCTGTTCGCACTATTGGGAGAGGACAGGTGAGAGTTGCCCTACATTTGGGCTAGTGGGCGCGGTTATGGGTCTTATGCTTGCGCTTGGACTTTTGGAAGACCCTGTGGCGATGGCGGCTGGTATTGCGGGCGCATTTACCGCGACGGTTACGGGGATTTTTGGTGCGTATGCGTTTTTTGGTCCTATTGGAGCGAAAATTATGGCAAAAGCAAAAGATGTGATTAAAGAAAAAGAGCTTATTGTCGCTGCGGTGGTAGGTATCGCTAAGGGCGACAACCCAAGAAACCTAGAAGAAAAGCTACTTGGATACATTAAGCCCGGTGAGCCTAAAATATCACAATTTGAGTAATGTAAGGATTATAAATGGCAAAGAAGCATAAATGTCCAGAATGTCCAGCAGGGGAAAAATGGGCTGTGCCTTATGCGGACTTTTTGTCTTTGCTTTTGGCACTTTTTATTGCGTTATGGGCGATTTCTAATACCGAAGAAAACAAAATTAAAGCATTTAAAGAATCCTTTATTGAAATTTTTGATTATCCCATTACCACGCCCATAGAAGACCCTCGAGAATCTGGGCAAGGAGATGAGGAGGGCGCATCACAAACAGAATCAGCCGAAGCACTTCAAAGCGATGCGAATAATGTGATTCCCTCTGATGTCGATGATATAGGCGGTGTGCTAGAGCAGATGGATTCTGGCACTTATTTGCGTTTGCCCGCGAGAATCCTATTTGAGCGAGGGCAGGCTGGTATCACCAATAGCGATAATTTCACCTACCTCGATAGATTAGCGAGTGTGATTAAAAAATATCCAAATCACGTCCAAATCGATGTGCGTGGCTATACAGATAATTCTACACCACCCATAGGCTCTGGATTTAAAGATAATTTTGAGCTCTCTAGTGCGCGCGCCCTTAATGTGCGCAGGGAGCTTATCCAAAAAGGCATTGAAGCAGATAGAATCTTTATTTCTGCGTTTGGGCAAAATGAAAATGCGTTCCCCAACGACACACCAGAGAATAGGGCTCAAAACAATCGCGTGGAGATTCTCTTTTTTATCAATAAAGCAAATGTCCCAGAAGTCAAAAGTCTGCTAGAAAAGGAAACAGGGCTATAAACTTACTCTCTCAGCTGCTCTGCCACGAGCTCTAATGGGTGTATAAAGCGCGTTTGTGCTCCTATGTAATCAAGGCTATTTGTGATTTGCATTCGGCACGCCCCGCATTCCGCGCTTACGATGTGCGCATTGCTCGCCTGTATGTCTTTTGCCTTTGGGATTCCAGCTTTAAGCGCAAGAGGGTAATTTGAGCTTTGCATACTAATGCCACCAAACCCGCAACACCGCGAGCAATCACTCATTTCTACAATATCAAAATTTTTGGCAAGCAAATTTCGAGGCTCTTTATGCACGCCGAGCACCTTTTTAGCGTGGCACGGGTCGTGGTAAGTGAGAGTGTAGTTTGACTTGGTGTTTGTGAGCTGTTCTTTTATGGAGGTTTTAGAATCTAACCACTCGCTCGCCATAAAAATTTTTGGCAAAAGTCGCTCTAATCGCTCTATCCATTCTTCATTCTCCCCGCTAAGCTCTAATGCGTGCTTCCAATCAACCTTAATCATCGCCGCACAAGTTGCTTCAGGGATTATCATCGCTTCAATATCTTCCCAAAAGCTCTCAAAATACACAATATTTTTTTTGATTAAAAACAACACGGTATCTATATCGCCCGTGAAAAATGCTGGCGCACCACAACATTGCTGGTGTGCTGGCACAAAGGCTTTGATGTTTAATTTGTGGAGAATCTTTAGCAAGCTCTCTCCAACATTTGTGTAATTATAATTGCTAATACAACCAATAAAAATCGCCACCACTCGCCTATCTTGCTTTGGTTTAAGGTGCGTTTGTCCGTGTTTTTGGAGGAATGACTTTGTAGCAAATGGGAAAATACTGCGTTTTGGGAATCCAAGCAAAAATCCTCTTGCACGCATTTTGCCATCCTGCACCTTAAAAAAGCACGGCGCAATAAAGCCAAGCAAACAAAATACAAAATCCGCGATATTCCTGTGTCGCAACAAGAAAAAATACGCCCGCTTATACCAGCTAATGCCAAATTTTTTCGCTATATCTACGCGCACAGATTCTATCGCTAAATCTGTGGGTAGGCTCGATGGGCACAAACTTACACAGGTGGTGCAAAGGAAGCACGATTCAAAAATTTTTCTCGTTGTGTTATTAAGAGGCAAATGTTTGTTTTTATACGCTCCGAGTAGATCTAAGAATCCGCGAGGTGAGGTGGTCTCATCACGATGGACTTGATAAATGGTGCAACTAGGGATACATTTGCCACATTTTACGCACGACTTTGCTAAGTTATCTAAATCAAGCAAATGCAATGTTGGTTTCCTTAAATGGTTTTGCTAAATCGTTTTTGGTTGAGGTTTTTTGCCAAATACGCATCAAATGGCATAGCAATGTTGCGGATAAGGAGCGCGCCTGTATTGGTGGCTTTGATATAATCTTTCCCCATTTCAAGTAATCCAGCGACTTCATAATGCTTAAGATTCTCTAATTCGTGTGCGAAATGCGCCATAAAATCAATATTAAACAGAGATTCTATCTTTTCAAAACGAATCTCTAAATTATTCATAAGCTCCATTATCACTGCCTTACGCAATCTATCCTCATCATTTAGCACGATTCCTCTCTCTGTGGGCAACTTCCCAGAATCAAGCGCGTTTTCATATTGCGCCATATCTTTGGTGTTTTGGGCGTAATATTCCACACCCTCGCTAATGCTTGTAAGCCCGATACCAAGTGTTTGAGAAAATCCTTTAGTGGTGTAACCCTGAAAGTTTCGCCTAAGGATTTTATCCTCTTTGGCGCGATAGAGTTCATCGCTCTTTTTGGCAAAGTGGTCCATTCCAATCATTTCATATCCATTTGCAAGGAGCTTTTGTATGCACTCTTGGAGTATTTGGAGCTTCTCAGTTGGCTGTGGGAGCGTGCTCTCATCAATTTTACGCATTGTTTTTTTCATCCACGGCACATGGGCGTAATTAAAAATTGCTAGCCTATCGGGGTTGAGTGTTAAAACTAAATCTAGCGTGCGCGTGAAGCTTTCTTTGCTTTGAAATGGCAAGCCATAGATTAGGTCAAAATTTATAGAATCAATCCCAAAACTTCGTGCTAAATCTATCGCATTTCTTACCACCTCTATGCTTTGATTGCGATGAATGGCTTGCTGAACAGCACTATCAAAGTCTTGCACACCAAAACTTAGGCGGTTAAATCCCCCATCTTTTAGCACCTGCATTTGTTCTAAGTTAAAGAATCTAGGGTCAATTTCACAACTTATCTCACAACTAGGCGAGAAATTTGGGAATGTGGCACGCAATGCCTTTATGACTTCATCAAGCTCCTTTGCGTTAAAAAATGTCGGCGTTCCTCCACCAAAGTGAAATTGCACGACTTCACGCTTGGTGTTGCACTTCTGGGAGAGTAGGGCGAGCTCTTTTTTAAGGTATTGGATATATCGCGCCTTTTTTTCTTCTTTGCTTGTGTAGATGACATTACACCCACAAAAATAGCACGCCGAGCGACAAAATGGCAAATGTGTGTAGAGAGAAAGAGGGATATGGGCGTATTGCGTATCGCTTTTTAGCAGTTGTGATTCATACACACTACAATCAAATTCACTATGAAACTCCACAGCAGTAGGATAGCTTGTGTATCTTGGACCGGGTGTGGAATATTTGGCAAACTTTGCAAAATCAATCATTGCTTTTCCTTACAAAAATATTAAGGGGATTATTTTTTCTGCCTTAATTTAGTAATTTCAGCTTGGAGCTTACTTCCATCAAAAATGCTTTGTGGGACAAATAAATTTGGGTGTCGATTTTTGACATCTTGGACAATCTTTGCGACATTAAGCAAAGGAAGTGTGCCGTCTTTTTGGCGATATGATTCTACAATCATCTTTGCCACACTCATCACATCTTCAAAGTCAATAGGCAAGGCAAATGCCACTTCGCGCTCTAATGCCATAAATACAAGTTCTTCTTGAGTGTTTTTTAGTCGTTCTAAAAGTTTGCTTAGCACTTGTTGGGGAATCATTGCGACTTCCTTGCCTTCAGCATTTTGCAAAAACCAAATATTGCTATCTTCTACTACGCTCCCCTCTTGTAGGGTTATAAGCGCGCTTTTTTCATCAATGTTACTTATTTGTCCAACATTATAATGCTGGTGTTGCAAAATGTTTTCACTCAAAAGTCCTGCTGTCTTTTTTGTCATTTTCATCATTTTCCTTTGTTTTTCTCGCTTAACCAAACCATTAGCCCTTTTTGTGCGTGTAGGCGGTTTTGCGCTTCTTCAAAAACTCTGCTTTGCGCGCCCTCTAGCACTTCCTCACTCACCTCTTGCCCTCGATACGCTGGCAAGCAATGTAAGAAAATCGCCCTTTTTTGTGCAAGGGACATTTTAGCATTATCTATACAATAATGTTTAAATGCCTCTGCACGTTTTTGTTTTTGTTCCTCTTGTCCCATTGATGTCCAAGTGTCTGTCGTTACCACATTAGCCCCTTTGAGCGCGGATTGCACATCTTGTGAGAGTGAGATTTTCGCGCCATTCTCTCTTGCTTTTTTGAGAATCTGCGCTTTTGGCTCATATCCCTTTGGTGAAGCGATTCTCAGCTCAAAGCCAAGAGAGTGAGCGAGATTTATCCAACTATGCGCTATGTTATTCCCATCGCCAATGTAGGCTACAATGGGATTAGCTCTGTGTTTAGGATACAATCTTGTAAGACTTTTTTTGCTCGGCACAAAGATACCGCATTCAACCATTGTCATATAATCGGCTAAAAGTTGCACGGGATGGAAATCATCACTTAATCCATTTATTACAGGCACACGCGAGTAAGCCGCAAACTCTTCAATCCTGCTGTGCGCATCGGTGCGTATCATTGCCATATCGACCATTGAGCTAATCACGCGTGCGGTATCTTTGATAGGCTCTCCCCGTCCGAGCTGAATATCCTTGCTAGAGAGAAAAATTCCAATCCCGCCGAGCTGATAGATTCCAGCTTCAAAGCTCACACGCGTGCGTGTGGAGGACTTTTCAAACACCATAGCGAGAATCTTTTTTTCTAAATATGGCTTTTGTTTGCCATTTAAAAATTCTTTTTTAATGCGCAATCCCACATCAATGATTTGCAAAATTTCCTCTTTCGTGCAATCACTAATACGCAAAAAATGTCGTAACTGCTTGTTTTGAGTTTTCATTGCGACCTCCAAACAACCCAAAAGTATAAAATAAAGGCAAGATTGTATCTAAATTTGCGTTTTTTGCATAGATTCTCTATTGTGCTTTTGTTATTTTGGTTGGTTAAGTAATATTTTAAGGAGCATTTTGACAGAATGCTTCATATTCCTCCACCATAGAATCTAGCCCGCGCCTAACAAGATGTATTGCATTATTATAAAAGCCGCTTACATCGTCATCTTGTAAAGTAAGTGCTCCTGCTAAAAGCGTTTGTAGGATATGCCCTATGCTCCCCTCAAAGAGCAACCCCACAAAGCTATCTTGCTTACTCTTTGTCAAAACACGCATATTTATAGAATCTACAAGCTCAAATAATTCTTTTTTGTCTTTAATTTGGGTGTTAAATGCGTTTTTTGTCTCTTTGATAAACTTTCGCACAGCCTGTGCGCAAAAATCTCTTTGCGCAAAAACTTTGTCATAATCTGCGCAAAAAAAGCCCTTTAATTCGCTAAGAGCTTTATTTTTATCAATTTCTTTTAACTCAAACTCATTTGTCTTGCAGGGTTTTGCGCCATTGATATACGCGCCATCGCCTAAGTTTAGCACCAATCGCGGTGCAAATACACTAATGGCGCGTTCCATACTTTGCGCGCTTAAGGAAAAAAGCGCATCACTAAACACCTTGACATTTCCATTTCCCCTCACTTCAAAGGCATTATTTGGAATCTTTGCGCTTTCTTCGCCATACATCGAGCCTTTGGCGTGCTTTGTCTTGCCCTGTATGTAGCCACAATCTAATCCACAAATAAGCACCTCTTCACTCATCAAAGCTCCGAGCGCAAAGCCAGCATTTCCTACAAATGGCGCGCTAAACTCAACAACGCTTTGTGATTGCCACATATACGCTCCCGCACCGCCACCACGCATAAATATATAAACTTCTTTGGCAAGTTCTAGCGCACTTGGATTGACAATGCTTCCACATAAAAGCGGAGTATCGCCTAAAGGAGCGGATTGCAAAACGCCTTTTAAATATTCAATGCGCTCGATTTCAATTTGAAAATCTGGGGCAATCCCATAATCTTTAAGTGGCTTTAAAGCCGTCCCACACGAAAAAATTATCATTTTATTAGCATTGGCTTGAATAAAAGGCAAAAGAGATTCTAAACTTGCTCCATTTCCTACCACACAAATTGGCACATTAAGTCGCTTTGGCAAATGCAATATGTGATAGTGTTTGCTAAGGTTATGCGCGGTGTTACGCACGCCTATCATTTCATCATCAAAGCTCCCCCAGCCTCTAGCATTTACTTTGTGAGATTCTTCGACTAACGCCTTAGTAAGGCTAATTTTTGGACTTTCATAAAGATTAAGCTCAAGCCGCAAAAGATTGTTGCTTATTTTGTGTGAAGCAAAGAAAGAAAAGAGCAATTCTTTATGTATCAAATCTTTGATAAAAATATAACACGCCCGCTCATTTACTTGAGAAAAGAGCAATCTAAAATCCACAAAATACAACATAATGCCAAACATATCCACAAATTCTTCAAACAACAAAAGCGAGTGAAACCATACGCCTCTTTCTAGCAAGATTTGCAAAAAGATTCCACCAAGCGCGCCAAAAATAGTCGTGCAAGGCAGAAGATTCTCAGGCAAGCAATAATCCCCTCCCCGATATGTGCGTGCTAAATCAATAATGGCGTTACACACTTGTGCATTTAATGGAATCTTGGCTATATCAAGTTTGTGGAGTGTAAAATTTTCATAGCAGGTAAATTTGGGGTTTTTGAGCGGGTTTATCGCTAGCTCTAATTGTGTGCTAATCATTGTATGTTTGTTAGATTCTATGGGATATACAAAGCTATTGCCCTGCGCATTAGATTCTAAGTTAATAATATTTAAATTGTCGCCATCAAAATAGAGGTTGTGTGTGGTTGGTGGCTTTGAGAGTTTGGTAAATATTGTGGGATTATAATGCTTAAAAAATTCCATATTATTTGTTTTATTCACACGCATAAATGCGCCAAGTGCCTCATAATCATTATGTGTCAAAATATTGGTGAGAGTTTTTTTAGAAGGTGTGTTTGGCATTTTGTGTCTTGGTTTATAAAACTTGCGCCCTATCATTTTCTATCACGACTAAATCTTCAATCCTTACGCCAAATTCTCCAGCCAAGTAGATTCCGGGCTCGATAGAAAACACCATTCCATTTTCAATAATATCATTTGAACGCGATGAAATAACAGGAAGCTCGTGAATATCAAGCCCTATGCCGTGCCCTGTGCTATGGAGGAAGTATTTTCCATAGCCTGCATTTTCTATCACATCTCGAGCGAGCCTATCGACTTCGCTTGCTTTCATTCCCGCGCGAATCTTGCTAATGCAAGTCTCTTGAGCCTTTCTTACGATGTCATAGATTTTTTGGTGTTTGAATTTGTCAAATTTTTGCTCTTTGTCAAAGTGCATTAAATCATCGATTTTTATCGTGCGTGTGCGGTCTGAGCAGTAGCGTTTGTATTTGATTCCAGCATCAAAGAGCAATAAATCTCCAGCCTCACAATATACTTTCTTGCTGGGGAGTGCGTGTGGTTTTGCGCCATTGGCATTGAGTGCGACAATGGGATTAAACGAAAGCTCATATTTTCCCTTATGACTTAGGAACATTGAGGCAAAAAAGTGCATTTCACGCTCGCTTAAATATCGTTTTTTATCAAGCGATTTGGCGATAAATTCAAAAAATGCCCTAAAGGCGTGTCGGTTTAATTTTTGGGATTTAGCGATAAGGGCGATTTGCTCTTTGTCTTTAATGATTCGGAGTTTTTGGTGGAAGTTTGGCGCAGGTTTAAGCGCACACTCACTTGCATAAACTCCTGTATAAAGAAGTTTTGCAATGTAATTATATAAACTTAAACTCACTTCATTGGGGTTAAAATACAATTCCTTTATCCCCAATTTTTTTACCATATTGACAAAATCTGCGCCCAATTCTTTGGATTCTACAACTTCTATCCCTTTTTTTACACATTCCTTTGCTTCTGTGGCATAACGAGAATCTGTAATAAAAATCCGCGTATCTCCAGCGCGTAAGACAATGGCGTTATCACAACTAAAATTTGTTTCAAAATATTGAGCATTTTCATCTTGGGTAAAGTAGTTTTGCACATTTATCCTTGATTGGTTTTGCTTTGTTGTTCTTGTTGAGCTTTTATCATAGCGATTTCGCTAAGGATTTGAAAAAGCGCGATAAGTCCTAAATGATACCCAAACGCACCAAATCCTGTAATCACACCTGCACACACCCGCGCAGTAACACTTTTCGTGCGAAAATCCTCCCTAGCGTGAATGTTACTGATATGCACCTCCACCACAGGCACACCACAAGATGCGATAGCATCGGCGATAGCGATAGAAGTGTGAGAGTAGCCAGCTGGATTGATAATCACACCCGAATATTCTCCGCCTATGCACTCTTGGAGTTTGTCAATAATTTCTCCTTCAAAGTTGCTTTGGAAAAATTCTATTTGTGCGTTATTTTGCTGTGCTTGATTTTTTAGATTCTCGTGGATTTGCTCTAAAGTTACATTTCCATAAATGTGAGGCTCTCTATGTCCTAAAACATTGAGATTTGGACCTTGTAAAACTAAAATTTTCATTTTGTATTCTCCTAAAGGTGGCTTACAAACTCCCGCGCATTATAGCGTATTTTGCAAGTATTTGTGTATTTTTACACAAAAGGTCTTTGTTGTAAAGAAAATTTTACGAAACAATAAAAATATTTTACAAATATAAGAGACTTTTAATTACAAATACTTTACAATGACTAAAAATACTTTGGGATATTTGGAATCTAAATGGGCTTGCTAATTTTTTATTTTATATTCACGGTGTTTGTTTCTGCGACTTGTTCCGTGTTTGAGGCGGTGTTGTTTTCAGCTACTCCCTCATTTGTGGAATCTGCAGCCAAAAGGAGCAGAAGTGGCAAAATCCTACAACACTTAAAGGCAAATATTGATAATTCTGTGGGCGCAGTGCTTGTCATCAATATGTTTGCTAACACTATGGGCGCAGCAGCGGTGGGAGCGCAATCTATGGAAGTGTTTGATGAGGAGTGGGCTGGAGTGGTGGCGGTTATTATGACGCTTAGCATTTTGTATGTCGCAGAGATTATCCCTAAGACTCTTAGTGCGCTATATTGGAAAAAGCTCATTTTGCCCTGTTGCTATCCTTTAATCGTAATGTATTATATCGCCTTTCCATTTGTGTATGTTTCGCGTGGGATTACATTTTTGTTTCGCAAGGATAATGTAGCAAAAATGAGTCGTGATGAAATCCTCGCTCTAATGGAAATGGGAGAGAAAAGTGGCTCTCTTAGCGCACTTGAAATGGATGTGTTAGAGCATTTAATCTTGCAAAAAAATCTTTACACAAAAGATATTATGACTGATAAAAGCCTTGTTTTTAGCTTAGATTCTGATACGAACCTAAAACAAGCCCTTGTAGAATCTAATAAGCGGACTTTTTCGCGTATCCCTCTTGTCTCTTATGATGAGCACGGCGTGCAGAGCATTTCTACACTTGCTCATCGCAAGCGCATTTTACACGCTAATCTCAATGGTGATGGCGAGCAACGATTGGATTGCATCGCCAAACCAATGCGCAAAGTTAAAGCAGATATGCCCGTGCTAGCTTTGCTTAGACTTTTTGTGATGAAGCGAGAGCATTTGTTTGGCGTGGTAGAATCTAGCGCAACAGATTCTAATGGTGCGTTTGTGGGCGTGGTGAGTTTAGAAGATGCGATAAATGCTGTGCTTGGTGTGGGCGATTTGCAAAAGCATTAAGGAGATTGGCGTGAGGGTTTATAATGACAACTTTAGACGACAAGTGAGGTGCAAGCGATGACTTTGTTAATCATATATTGTTCGGTGGCAATCGTTTTTAGCTTCATTTGCTCTATTTTTGAATCAGTATTTTTAACCACCACACAATCATTTGTAGAGAGCTATGCCAAAAAAAGCCCAAAAATTGGTGGGTATTTAAAATACCAAAAAGCAAATATTGATGAGACAGAGGGCGCGATTTTGGTGCTTAATACCTTTGCGGTAACGGCAACAAGCACAGGCATAGGAATCGAGCTCGCCGAGCTTTATGGCGAGGAGTGGCAAGTTATCGGGTCGAGCATTTTTGCGGTAGTAATGATTTATGTAACTGAGATTTTCCCAAAAACACTTGGTGCGATTTATTGGAAAAGACTTGTGCCTATTGTGTCGGTGTGCATTTATTATTTAAGCAAGGTAACCTTTCCATTTGTGTATATTGCGAAGTTTCTTATGCGTGTATTTTCGTTTGGAGCAAAAGATGGCACAAGCCGCGATGAAATCCTTGCAGCGAGTGAAATTGGCAACAAAGGCGGTGCACTTGGCAAGGTAGAGAGCGATATGGTTGGGAATCTGCTGGCGTTGCAAAATATGCAGGTGGCTGATATTTTAACGCCACGCAAAGTTGTCTTTGCTCTGCGCTCTAATGACACCTTGCAAAAAGTTATCAATGAAAAGTATATCACGCCATATTCCTATATCCCTGTATTTGAGGAAGATAGTGAGTTTATTGTAGGTATTGTCTCTGCACAAAAGATTCTCACTATTGCTTTGGAAGGTGGGCACAAAAGACTTGTATCGGAGTTCGTAGAATCTGTGGATATTGTGCCTGATGATTTAAGTGTAACAAAATTGCTTAATTTGTTTATGGTGAAGCGAGGGCGAATGTTTGTCGTGCAAGATAGGTATGAGCAGTTTTTTGGAATCGTAACTTTTGAAGATGTTATTGAGGCATTGCTTGGTGAAGAGATTGTCGATGAGTTCGATGTGGCTAAAGATATGCAGGAGTTGGCAAAAGAACGCCAAATACGAAAAGAACGCCAAATACAAAAAAAGCATCAAACGCAAAAAAAATCATAACCATCTACAACCACTTGGGGTTGGTGGTAAGACTTACAGAGAGCCAGATTCTATAACTTGGAATCGCGAGGGCTATTTCTATTTCCTCGCGAATGCTATCTAGGTGTGCCACAGGGACATTAAAGTCTTTGCCTACCAAAATATTTACCTCTATCATAAAGAATCTGCCTGATTTTGCCGTGTGCGTGTCATAGTCATTAAAGCCATACTTTGCACTCAAACGCTCCATAACCGCACTCACTTTTTCATCTAGCTCTTTTGGCGCGACCATTATTAAGTCTTTAAAGTTTGCGATGGCAATTTTGGTGGGACTCACACAAAGCAACACCGAAAGCACACAAAGCAATGCGGGGTCAATGTATCTTGCAAGCGAGTGAAATTCTTTGAGATTCTCTTGCGCGCTTAGAATCTCAAGCGGACTAAAAAACACCCAAACCATACCAAAGGCGACAATCGCACCAAGATAAAGCACACAATCAATTTGCCACTCAATGTTATCCACCTTGATTAAATCAGATTCTAAGTGTTTGTATGCAATGCGCGTATAAATAAATAATGCTAAACAAAAAACAAACGCACACACTCCATACACTGCTGCTCCGCCTACATCGACTTCGTATCCACCACCAAATATACTAGAAAGCGAACTTATAAAGGCAAACACGCACACAAAAATAAGCACCAATGATTTAAAGAGATTTACCATTGGCTCAAAGCGCACATATCCGTATTGGAATATATCATCATCTTCTTTGTAGATATAGCGAGAGGTAATTACACTTAGCGCACCAAGCCCCACGCTTATAAACGCAACAAAGCCATCAAAGACTATGGAGAGTGAGCTTATGACTATGCCAAAACCAATGCCAAAGATTGCCAGCACCAACGCGCTAAACATTGAAACCTTAAGCACTTTTTGTTCTTTTGTGTTTTGCGCTTTTGGACTGCTTGCCGCTTGATGAGAATCTAAATGGGCAAAATCCTTTTTTAGACGAATGGATTTGCCATAATTTTTTGCTCTGGCGAGCGTTTGGCTAAATGGTGTGTTGTGGGTTGATTGGGCGGAATCTTTAGCCATTACAGCCCGATTTGTTCTGAAATTTTGATACGCGCATTGTGTCCATTTTTGTTAATAGTGATAGAATCTTGCGCAATATGCAAGATGACAAAATATGGAGTTTGCCCGACAGGATACCAAGAGCCACTAATAAGAGCCCTTTTATTCATAATCGCCTCTAAAACCAACACGCTTATTTGTTCTTGTTTATCATCATTGTCCACCATTGCTATTTCTTGCTTTACAAAAGGATTATGTGAGATGGCTTTTGGATTTTTGGTATTTTGAAGTTTTTTGCTTAAGTCTTGTGCGCACGCCTTATCACAAGCGATTTGCAAGTCTTCACCAAAAACTATACTAGCACACATTGTGCTTGCTAGAAAAATTTTATACCACATTATATTTCCTATATTCTCATATCTTGGATAAGCATTTCAAATGCCAAAGAATCTTGTGCGCCAATCTCGATAAAATCAAGGGACATATAGTGTTTGCCTAGATTCTCAAGTGCAATAATGAACTTTGCCATATCGCTAAATTCACCACTTCCTTTTAATAATATAATGCCAAGTGCTTCATTTTCAATTTGCACAGTGTGAATGCTAAGCGCGCTATTTTGGGCGAGCGTGATAATAGTCTCAAGATTCTCAAAAATGGTGTTATTGGGCGTGTAGATATTTTGTGCTAGGGATTGTAAGATTGTGTTTGATTCATTAAGTTTATCTATCATTAGGGTTTTGCTAGATTGGATAGTGCTTTGTGAGTGCAGGGCTTCATTATAGATGCTTTGCAAAGCTTGAGTGTCCTCATTTGCTTGGATTAGGAGAATCTTGGCGTGCGTATTTTGCTCTTGCAGCGGGGTTATAAGATAAGCCAAACAAATACTAAAACACACCAAAAGCACGCAAATAAAAGCTAAGTGTTGTTCTCTTGGGCTTAAGAGTTGCCACTTGGTGTTAAAAAATTGCATTTTTACCCTTATGATAATTATAGAGTTTTGAGAATCCAGAGAGATTCTTTAATGGTTTTATTCCATAATTTTTATTATATTTTGATTTATGCAACAAAAAACATTCCATATTTTCATAATGTGTAGAGAAATTTTTACGCGTAGGACGAGGTTTTGTCTAATATTTCTAATATTTCTAATATTTTTCTATTTTACTTTTATAGAAAAAGTGCTATAATGCAAGGTTATCACAAATTAAGGAGTGGATATGCAGGAAAATGCTTTAGAATATGATTATTCCATAGCAAAGTTGTTTGTATTCTCTGTGCTTATTTTTGGGTTTGTGGGCTTGCTGATTGGTGTGATTATCGCCTTTCAACTTGCTATCCCTGAGCTCAATCACTTGGCTTCAGAGTATGGAATCTTTGGGCGGTTAAGACCATTACACACAAATGGGATTATTTATGGATTCACGCTTAGCGGTATCTGGGCGGCGTGGTATTATTTAGGGCAAAGAACACTTAAAATCAGCTACCTTGAGCACCCATTCTTGCGTGCTGTTGGACTTTTGCACTTTTGGGTGTATATCGTGCTAATGGCTTTAGCAGTGGTTTCGTTATTCGCAGGATTGACACAATCTAAAGAATACTCAGAGCTTGTATGGCAACTTGATATTATGGTGGTTGTCGTATGGGTGCTATGGGGCATTAGCCTTTTTGGTAGTATGGGAGTAAGACGCGAAAAGGTTATCTACATTTCGTTGTGGTATTTTATCGCTACATTTGTGGGAATCGCTACGCTCTACATATTTAATAACCTCGCTGTCCCAACAGCTCTTGTCGCTGGGGTTGGAAGTATTTTCCATTCTATCTCATTTTATGGTGGGACAAATGATGCGATGGTGCAATGGTGGTGGGGACACAATGCGGTGGCATTCGTCTTTACTTCGGGGATAATCGGGATTATTTATTACTTCCTTCCTAAAGAATCTGGACAAAGAGTATTCTCTTATAAACTTACGCTATTCTCATTTTGGGGACTTATGTTTATTTACATTTGGGCTGGCGGACACCATTTGATTTATTCTACTACGCCTGATTGGATTCAGACTTTGGGTTCAGTATTCTCTGTGGTGCTTATTTTGCCTTCTTGGGGGACGGCAATCAATATGCTTCTTACAATGCGCGGACAATGGCATCAAATTAAAGAATCTCCAATTATTAAATTACTAATTTTGGCTTCTACATTTTATATGCTTACCACACTAGAGGGACCGATTCAATCTATTAAGTCTGTAAATGCGTTGGCACACTTTACAGATTGGATTATCGGGCATGTGCACGATGCGGCACTTGGCTGGGTTGGATTTACTATTATTGTAGCGGTGTATCATATGGTGCCAAGAATCTGCAAGCGAGAGATTTACTCAAAAGGTCTTATCGATTTCCAATTCTGGATAATGACCATAGGCATCATATTCTACTTCTCAAGTATGTGGATTGCTGGTATCACACAAGGTATGATGTGGAGAGCCTCAAATGAATATGGAAGTTTGATTTACAGCTTTATTGATACAGTGCGTGATATTGTTCCATATTTCTATATTCGCGCTATTGGCGGGACTTTATACTTGATTGGTTTTGTCGTGTTTATTTACAACATTTTAATGACAATGACTTCAGGTAGAATCCTAGATAAAGAGCCGGCGAATGCTACGCCTATGGCAGCTTAAAATGAGGGAGGTTGAAAATGTTTAGTTTTTTAGAAAGAAATCCATTCTTTTTTACGCTTGCTTTTTTGGCGGTGTTTGCTATCGCTGGGTTGGTGGAGATTCTTCCGGGTTTTGCTAAGACAGCACGACCCATTGAGGGGTTAAAACCTTATAGTTTGCTTGAGACTGCTGGCAGACAAGTGTATATCAAAGAGGGTTGCTATAACTGCCACTCTCAGCTTGTGCGCCCATTTAGAGCAGAGACTGAGCGATATGGAGCGATGAGCTTTAGCGGGGAGTATGCCTATGATAGACCATTCCTTTGGGGTTCAAAGCGCACAGGTCCAGATTTACATAGAATCGGTGATAGAAAGTCAAGCGATTGGCACGATGGACATATGTGGGAGCCTACTTCTCGTGTAGCTGGCTCGATAATGCCTTCATATAAGCACTTGTATAGCAAAAATGTTGATTTTGAGACAGCTTTTGCTGAGGCTTATACACAAAAAGTTGTTTTCAAAGTGCCTTATGATGTTGAGGGTGGAGTGCAAATCGGTGCAGATGAGTATATCAAAGGACAGAGAGATACGCTTGGCAAGGCGCAATCAATCTTTATGCAAGAGGCAGGAGTAGTTGTCGATGAAATGGTGAGTTCTGAGGTTAAGGAAGCATATAAAAATGGCGAGGTAAGAGAGATTGTCGCGTTGATTGCTTATATGAATAGCCTTAGCCAAAAACGCAGAACCCCAAGCAAATAGGGGTTTGTTATGGATACACAAAGTGTTATTGTAGAGTTTATTACCAAGTATGCGAATGAACTTTATACAGGGATTTCTTGTCTTTTTGTGATTCTCTTGTATGGCTACATTTATCACTTGTATTCATCACAGGCAAAAGGCGAGAGAGATTATGAAAAATACGCAGACCTAGCTCTTAAAGATAATTTGAGTGATACACTCATAGAATCTAGAGAGACAAAAAAGTAAGGGAGGGAAGCAAATGCAATGGTTTAATTTAAGTGATGATGTAAATGCCCTAGCACTACTTGGTGCAGCGGTCATTTTGATACTAACGGTGGTGATTTTTGGTTTATACCTTAAAAAAATCAAAGATATGAAAAGCGAAGGCGAAGCGATAGACCACAACTGGGATGGAATCGGTGAATATACAAACGATATACCAATCGGTTGGGTGGCGTGCTTTATAGGTGTGCTTATTTGGGCATTTTGGTATTTCTTTGTGGGTTACCCACTAAAGAGTTTCTCACAAATCGGGCAGTATAATGCGGAAGTGCAAGAGCACAATGCTACTTATGCGAGTAAATGGGATAGCCTTGATACAAATGAGTTAAAAGAAATGGGCAAGGGAATCTTTTTGGTCCAATGCGTGGAGTGCCACGGACCAAATGCTGATGGAATGGATAATAAAGCACAAGACCTCACTGCTTGGGGCAAAGAAGATGGGATTATCCGCGCTATTAAAATGGGGAGCAAGGGGCTTTTGAGTAATGATGGCAGTGAAATGGAAATGGCGGCACTTGACTTCATAGGGGACAAAGATGCTAAAGCTGTGGCGGCTTACATTATGCAGGAGATTTCTGCCATTAAAAAGACTAAGAATCCTGAGCTTGTAGAGCAGGGTAAAGAGGTGTATGCGGATAATTGTGCGTCTTGCCACTTTGAAGATGGTAGAGGTGTAATGGGTGATGATATAATCGCCGCAGATTTGACCAAGTATGGCTCACAAACCTTCTTGCAAGAAGTGCTAAAGAGTGGAAAAAGAGGCAACATCGGTATAATGCCTTCTTATGATTATGCAAACTTCGCACCTAAGCAAGTAGAAGCACTCAATATATTTATTCAGTCGCTTGAAAGCGAATAATTAAGGAGGCTATGATGGATAAATTATTTGGATTAAACGGATTGGCAGGATTTGCTTTAGCGGTTGTGGTATTGCTAAGTGTCGTTGCTTTTTTAGGGACTTGTGCCATTTTGACACAACAAGAGCAGGCGACAAATTTCTACAAAATAGAGAATCAAAGTGATATAAAAGAACGAGGCAACAATGTCGCGGACTTTTATAAAAATGTAAAGGAGTAACCTATGGGACTTAGTTTAATAGAAAAATTACTCGCTGCGCTCATTATTTTAATGATGCTCACAACGATTGCTATGCCATTTATTCCTGAGTTGTTTTTGCATTTAATCTAACACAGGTTGGGCTTTGAGAGTTGTTTTGTTGGTGTTTTGCGCGTTTGGACTCTTATTGAGTGCCAAAGACGCGCAATATAGATTGACTACTAGCTCAACACACCCTTTAGATTCTGCTGGATATGGGAATCTTGTTTCTTTAAGCAGGGATTTTGTTCCAAACACACTTCCAAACATTTTAAATGGCACTCCAATGTCTCGACAGGAGCATCTTATCGATGATGAGGGAGATATTAGCGAGTCTTTTGTTTTTAATCCTGACAACTTGCTTGTGCCAAAGAGCGTGGATTTTGTGGAGCGATTAAGCACGGAACTTTACCAAAAAACAGGCTTTGTGCTAAAAATTGCTCTTGTGCTTGACACAAATGCGACATTGCAAAAACTCCAAACACAATTTTTTGGCGACTTCCCGCCTAGCGCAAACTATCAAGATGATGCACCAAAAGATTCTCAAGCGCGCAAGAATCTTACCAATTTACTTTCCTTAAGCTTGCAAGAGCCCTATGCGTTATTTTTGTTTTTTGCCGATGAGAAAAAAATCGATATTATTCAAAACCCCAAACTCTTTAATGATGAGTCGTTGTATTTTGAATATATGGCACCGCTTTTACCGCAAAAGGGTGAGGAGTTGGATTCTAAGCGTATTTCAGCGATTATGCTTAATGGATATAGCGAGGCAGCAGATTTGATTGCGAGTCATTATGATGTGAAGTTGGAGTTTAATATGCCACGAGATGAGAGTGGAAGTAGAGATTTTGTGAGGGTAAGTATGTATGTTATGTTGCTTATTTTACTAGGCACACTTGGATTTGTGTATATTACCTCAAGGTTTCGCTCAAAATAAAGGAAAAAAATGAACAAAAATTACTGGCCTATTGCTATCGTTGGGATTATTGTTTTTGGTATGGTGATTATTAGCGTGGGGGTGTGGATTGCTGTGAAAAATCCTGTGGTTGATGAGCGGATATTTGGCGAAAATAAGCGCGTGATTGATGAACACATCAATGATGTCCTTAGAGAGCAACGATTTTTTGAGAATCTTGCTAGCGTGGCTTTTAGCACAGGTGGAGATACCATAGCATTGCAAAATCCTTATGATAAGGCAAATACGCCAAATATCTCAAATCACGCGCCAGAGTTTTTTCGCATTCACACCACAAATCCGTGCGTAATAGAGATTATTCCTAGACACGCAGAGTTTAGCGATTTTGAGAGTGTGAGTGTGAAAGTGCATTTTAGCTCGCTATCTGAAGATTTTACGGATATGAGCACGCTTAGCCTTGATGAGCAAAGCATCAGTGGGACAACGCCCTTGTTGTATGAGTTTTCTCCTAACGACACTTTTTTGCTAAAAAGTGGTGTTTATACGATGGAAGTGAGCGTGCAACTCACCAAAAAGCCATTGCAAGGCGTTCCACACACTGACACACTCAATGCGTTCTTTACGACAAAGGTGGAGATTCTTAAATGAGTGTGCGCCGTAGCCTTGCATCTAAAGATTCTAAGAGTGGGTTTGTTTTGATTGAGACTTTGCAAGGACTTGTTTTATGTGCTTTTGCTCTAAGCCTTTGCTTCGCGCTCGCGCCATTTATGTCTCATAAGTTTGCCATTACACAAGCAAGCCTTGCAAGCGGCGCACTTTATCCACAAATCTTAAATGCTCCATCGAGCAATTTAGAGATTCAGAGTGCAAATAAAACTTTTGTTTTCTCAAAACACACTTTAAGTAGGCAGGATTTGGCACTTCCTATTTCGCTTACTTATTTGTACATTACTTCTGTGCGCTAATGCAAAAATCCATCCAAACCAAATCTAAGTATGCCATTTGCGCTTCACGCTCTCGCGCTTCACTCTCCATAGAAATGCTTTTTGCCATTATAATTTTTGGGGTTATAGGCGTTGTGTGTGCAAGCGTATCACTAAATTTTACACGCTTTATCGCTCAAGGACCACTTAGCAATGTCTTAGATTCTCACATAGCCATTTTAAAAATACAAAATTTGCTTGCCAAAAGTGTGGGGCTTCATATCGCGCATAACGAGGCGCGTTTTTATATCCCAAATATGCAAAATCTCTTTGGCTATGGGGATAAAACTTTTAACGAGGCGAAAATGGCAAATGGGACACTTCTGCCAAGTATCCCGCTAAAAATCACTCATATTGCCGATAGCACAGCGATATTTGCTTCTAGTGCGGCAGAGCACACTTTTAGTGTTGATGAAAATATGTTGTTTGTGTGTGGAAATTCTACGAATGCGATGAGTGAGTTTATCACGCAAATTGTTGCATTTAGTGCCACTAAAAATGCCATTATGCTAAAATCCTCGCCACCAAAAAATTGCAAAATTGCCCTACCTTTAGAATCTACACATTTTCATTTGAGTCATTCTTTTAATGCACTTTGGCTAAATGGCGAGGTTTTGCTAAATGGAGTAAGTGATTTTAGTTTAAGCATTCTATCTCCCAACTTTTTGCATTTTAGATTCTGCATTGCTCAAAAATGTTTTGAGGGCGGAAGTATCATTAACGCCCAAATCACAAGTTTGTAAATTTAGGGGCATTAGATGGCACACAATCAACGGCACTACACACACAAAATGGCGTTTTCCACGCTTTATGGGGTATTTATTCTTGTCTTTGTTTCTATGTGTGTGGGGTTTGTGGTGCTGTATTCGCCCATTGCGCCTATCGCACATATCCACGCTAAGACACAGCTTGATTTGTATGAAAACTCCCTTTATGAAGCAACTTTAAAATGTTTAGAAGATTTTGGTTTTGATGAGTGTAAGAATCTAGAATTTGTGTTTCCTCACAATTACACAGCCAAAGCGGTGATAAGTAGCTATGATGGCGTGTATCTGCTCGATACTTTTGTAAGCTTGCAAAATCCCATTACCACCACACAACAAAATATCATAAACCGACATATTGTGCTAAAAAAATAGTGTTTTTTTATGATATTTTTTGCCAAAATATTTTACAATATGGTAAATTTTTTAAGGAGTGCGTAATGTTTCACGAATATAGAGATGAGGTAACCAAGCTAAAGACCAACAATGCACATTTTGCTAAGATCTTTGATGAGCACAATGAGCTTGATGATAGAATCACAAAGATTGAAAATGGCGAGGAAATCCTCCAAGATATGGAGCTTGAAGTGTTAAAAAAACAAAAGTTGCGATTAAAAGATGAGGCGTATGCGATGATTTTAGCCTATCGCAAAGAACAAAAAGGCAGCTAAGATATGCAAATTGATGATACACTGCTTGCTAAGTTAGAGCGATTAGGAATGCTTGAGATTAGCACGGAGAAAAAAGAGCAAGTCAAATCTCAGCTTAATGAGATTTTGAAGTTTGTAGAGAATCTCAATAATGTGGATGCCCTCTCTCAATCTCAAAAAGAGGATAAAAAAACACCTTTGCGTGCAGATGAAGTGGTGCAATGCCATATCGCAGCAGATGTCTTAGCGCATTCCCCGCACGCCAAAGATGGATTTTTTGTCGTGCCAAAAATTATTGAATAACCACATTAGGTGCAAATAGAACCTAAACAAATGCGCTTAGATTCTATAAAACTACCCAATGAATGGAAAGAGTTGCTCCACAAAGAATTGCAAAGCGATGAGTTTGAGCGCATTAGAGCGCATTATTATCAAGCATTGCGATTAGGCGCAACCATTTATCCACCACCAAATCTTACTTTTAATGCTTTCAATCTCACACTTCCTAAGGATATAAAAATCGTTATTTTAGGGCAAGACCCATATCACGGAAGTGTGCAAGTGCGTTTGTTTAGCGCAGATTCTCATAATGTTTGTGAAATCCCTCAAGCTATGGGATTATCTTTTAGTGTGCCAAAGCCCTTACCTCCACCGCCATCACTTAAAAACATTTATAAAGAACTCGCCCAAAGCGTGGGCTTTAAGATTCCAACACACGGCGATTTAAGTGCGTGGGCAAGAAAGGGTGTATTTTTACTTAATAGTATTTTAAGCGTGGAAGCACACAAGCCCACTTCACACAAGCATTTTGGTTGGGAGAAGTTTAGTGATAGCGTGATTAGTGCGATTTCACTTCACTGCGATGGTGTTGTGTTTTTGCTGTGGGGGAATTATGCTAAGAAAAAAGCCACACTCATTGATGCAAGCAAGCATTGTATCATTACTGCGCCACACCCAAGTCCTTTGGCACAAGGATTTGTTGGTAGTGGAGTGTTTGTAAAGGCAAATCAATACTTATCTGCCACACAAGGTAAGGCGTTTGATTGGAGTGTAGAGTAGAGAATCTAAACAATCACACCACCACCAAGCACCACCTCCCCATCATATGCCACCAATGCTTGCCCTTTCGCCACGCCAAAGGCTGGTTCTTGCAACTCTGCTGTGATAATGTCATCTTTAAGGCGTAATGTTGCTTTTATGGGTTCGCTACGATAGCGGATTTTGACTTCGTATTCCCCACCGCTAAAGTCTTTTGGCAGGGAGCGATTTTGCGCTCTTACACGCATTATTTTGAGTTCATCTTTTGTGCCCGCGATAATTTCGTTGGTTTGTGGATTTATATCCATTACATAATGTGGCTCGTGCGCACCAAAGACACTAAATCCTTTGCGCTTCCCAATAGTGTATTGCATATAGCCTTTGTGCTCCCCAATTACTTCGCCCTTAGCGTTTTTGACTTTTCCTGCTTGCTCGACTTGTTCGTATTTTTTTAGTATATCAATATAATCACTTTCCACAAAACAAATTTCTTGGGAATCTTTGTAAGTTTCAAGCGTGCCTAAAAATGGTAACATTTTTAGCGCGATGGGTTTAATATCGCTTTTTTTACGCCCACCAAGTGGAAAGATAATAGAATTTATAGAATCTTGACTAAGCGCGTAGAGAAAATAACTTTGGTCTTTGGTGGAGTCAAAGGCTTTTTGGATTCTCTTTATGCCATTGTAATCACAGATTCTCGCGTAATGCCCTGTGGCGATAAATTCTATACCAAAGCCCTTTGCTTTTTCAAAAGCCAATCCAAATTTGATATGTGGGTTACAAATAGCACAGGGATTGGGCGTTTCTCCTCGCTTGTATGCCGCGACAAATTCATCATATACGATTTGTTTAAATTCACTTTGTGCCTCAATAATGTGAAATTCCAACCCCAAATGTTTGGCGACTTTTTGGCAGTTTGCGATAAAGACTTGGTGTTTTGCCTCTTTGTCGTGCAATTTTAGATAAATGCCAATTACCTCATAGCCTTGCTCTTGTAATAAATGCGCACAATATGAACTATCTACACCACCACTCATTAAAAGTGCCACTTTTTTTTTCATTTATATTCCTTTGTTTTTTCAATGTTGTAGAGTTGTATTACAATAAATGGGCTTGGATTGTAAAATATTAAAGTAAATCTTGCTCACCTAAAGCCTAAATCTTATAGCGCAAAGAGATTTTGTGCTATAATGCGAGGTTTTGGAATAACAAAAAACAATAACAGGATAACTAAAATGATTTTAGAGCACGAGTTGCCTCAGGGTAGCAAGTTGTATTTTGGCAAATCCGCAAAGATTAAGCGCAATATAGAATTTTTAGCGGTGGAAATGCTACATAAAGAAGATTACAAGGAGATTGCTACGCCTACTTTTAGCTTTCTAAGCCATCAAGATGACTTTTCAAATCGCGATATGATTCGCATAAGTGGGGAGGAAAATCATCAAATTGTTTTGCGCTATGATAGCACCATTGATGCGATGCGCCTTATCACCAAGCGTATCGCACGAAGCTCAAGCCATAAAAAATGGTTTTATATCCAGCCTGTGTATGATTATCCCACCACAGAAATCCATCAAATTGGCGCGGAAAGTTTAGAATCTACATCGCTCACGCCCATTATCGAGCTTTCTACAAAAATTATTAGTGCGTTTGATTTGCGTCCCACTTTGCAAATTTGTAATCAAAAAATCCCATTGCTTTGCGCTAAACACTTAAATGTGGATATTGAGTTTTTTAGCTCGCCAAATATAGAATCTATTGCCAAAAAGGCACATTTTCTCCAAGAGCTTGTGGAAGTGCATAGCAAACAAGACATTCAAAAATGCCTTAGCAATGTGCCAAATTTCCTTACCAGTGAATTAGAATCAATGCTTGAGTGCGTGCAGGCTTGCGCTTATGAGCACATTATTTTTTCTCCATTGCTGTATGCGCCGGGAGGATATTATGAGGATTTGTTTTATAGAATGTTTTTAGGCAATCAGATTCTTGTTATTGGTGGGCGTTATGTGATTTCAGATACGCCATCTTGTGGCTTTGCGATTTATACGGATAATGTCGTAGAGAATCTTTTAAAGATTGATTAGAGGTGAAGTATGGCGGATTTGGTTGTTGGGATTCAGTGGGGTGATGAAGGTAAGGGAAAGATTGTAGATTTGCTCGCCAAAGAATACGAATATGTCGTGCGTTGTGGTGGCGGGCATAACGCAGGACACACTATCGTTTATAATGGCACAAAATATGCCCTGCATTTAATGCCATCGGGGATTCTCTACCCACATTGTAAAAATATTATTGGCAATGGTGTGGTGATTAACCTCAAGGCACTTTGTGAAGAAATGGCAAATTTTGGAGGCATAGAGCAGTTGCAAGGGAAATTATTTATAAGTGATAAGGCACATATTATTTTGCCTATTTATGAAGTGATTGATAAAGCAAAAGAATCTTTTAAGCAAAAAGACGCTATCGGCACTACGGGTAAAGGCATAGGACCAGCCTATACGCAAAAAATCGCACGAAATGGCATTCGCGTTATTGATTTATACAATCCGCAAGTGCTACAATCAAAAGTGCAAGTTATTGTTAATGATTATGCGTTGTTGCAAGAATCGTATAATTTTCGCTTGCCCAGCGTGGATAGCATTATCAAAGAATTGCAACAATACGCGCAAAAAATTACCCCACTTATTAGCAATACCACAGAACTTTTGTGGGAGGCACAAGACCGTGGTGCAAAGATTCTGTGTGAGGGCGCACAGGGGAGTATGCTTGATGTAGAGCACGGCACTTATCCTTTTGTAACAAGCTCTAACACCTTGGCTTCGGGGGCGTGTAGCGGGAGTGGTCTTGCGCCAAAGGATTTAAAGCGCGTTATTGGGATTGTAAAGGCGTATTGCACGCGAGTTGGTAATGGGGCATTTCCAAGCGAAGATTTGGGCGTAGATGGTGAGTATCTGCGTTCTAAAGGAGCGGAGTTTGGCACAACTACGGGGCGAGCGCGCCGTTGTGGGTGGTTTGATGCGTTAGCGGTAAAGTATGCTTGCAGGCTCAATGGTTGTGATGAACTTGCTGTTATGAAACTTGATGTTTTTGATGGGTTAGATTCTATCAAGGTTTGCACGGCATATCAGCAAAATGGCAAGCACATTCACTCTATGCCCACAGATTTTAGCGACATTACCCCCGCCTATACAGAATTATGCGGTTGGGATAGCGTTCAGGGCATTAGAGAGTTTAGCAAACTTCCTAAAAATGCGAAAGAATATATTGCATTTTTAGAGAATCTTATCGGGGTAAAAATTTCATTTATCTCTACAAGTCCTGAGAGAGAAGATATTATTACAATCTAAACATTAAAAGATTTGGAGGCACGATGAGGACACCATACTCGCCATTAGTGGATATGAGAAAAACCGCACTCACCAATCACGAACATAAAATGATGCAAAATACTTTTGCTATCAATCAAACGCAGGGCAAAATTGATGCACTTAATGCCGAGATTGCTATGATTAGATTCCCAGAATCTGGGGAATATAGCGCGTATAAAGCAATTTCTTATACAAAAAATACATTATTGCTTGAATTAGATTCTTTGCTTGGCGAGCTTGCCAATCTTAAGGCACAAACAAAAGCCCTGCAAGAAGAATACAGAGTGCTTAACATTGAATATGAAAAAATGCAATACCTTGAAACAAGGGAAATGGAGCGCAAAATGAAGAAACAAAAAAAATCACAGCAAAGAGCAAATGATGAAATGTCTATTTTGCTGTATAGTAAAAAAGGAGGGATATTATGAGGTCTTCTATCAAGCACATAGGATTATTAGGGATAGTGAGCACAAGTGTCTTTGGCGCACCTGCAAATAACACAAACTTGCTTGATTGCAATATAATCTTTGAGCAGCGCAAGGGCGAAATACGACAAGAATTACAAGCCATTGATGAGCGACAACAAGCATTACAAGTTTTGCAAAATGCCACCCAAGTTTTTTTAGACGAAAAGGCGCGCAAACTTCAAGCCCAAGAAAAAAATATTGATGAAAAAATCATCGAATTCCAAAAGGCAAAGGAATTCGCCCAAGCAGAGTTTAAAGCTCAAAGTGAGCAAGCAAGCCTTGATATGAAAGCAAGAGAAGAATATGTCCAAGAGCTGATAGCGCGCAATGAGGAATTGCTAGAGAAGATTCAAAAAGTAAGTAATGATAAAGTCATCCAAACTTACATTCAAATGAAAGACGCCAAGTCCGCTGCAATCATCTCACAAATGAGTGAAGATGAGGCTGTGGAAATCCTTTCTAATATGGATTCTAAAGATATGGGCAAAATCCTTGCCAAAATGGATGACCAAAAAGCCGCAGCCATCACACAAAAAATACGCAATCCAAACGCTAAAAAGCCAGATGAGCTTCCAAAAAGCCCAGATGTGCCGCAAATTGATATGAATGAAAATACAGATATTCCTAATGTAAGCACCTTATCAAATGAAGCAGAAAATGAGCAAGACAATGCAAATGAGCCCCAACTCCAAGATTTTGCGCAAGAAAATCCACAAGGGCTCTAAATACCACAAGGAATCATAATGGCAAGTTTGGTGTTAATAAGTATAAATTCTCCGCTCATAGCAGGTTTATATGAAAATAATACTCTCATAAAACACTACGAAATACAAGGACACACAAGTGCTGCGCTAAATAGCCTTTTTGGCGATATTTTCGCGTGTAACATAATTATAGATTCTATCTTTTATGCCAAAGGACCGGGACGATATAGCGCACTTAAAAGCACACATATTTTTTTACACACATTGAGCATCATTAAAGGATACACGCTTTTTAGCACCCAAAGTTTTTATTTCAATGATAATGCACCTATTCACGCTTTTGGGAAAAATTATTTCACACAAGAGGACGGTAACATTGTGCTTAAAAGCGCGAGCGATAGGAGTATCCCTTTGACACAAAATGGATTTTATTTACCAGCAGTGCTTAATCCACAAGATTTTGATAGGCAAAATGAACCACTTTATATTTTGCCACCTGTGTGATTGTAGGGGGAGCGTATGTTAAAAATTATTGTGCCTGCCACAAGTGCGAATCTAGGACCGGGTTTTGATAGCTTGGGGTTAGCTTTAGGGTTGTATAACACGATTGAAATTACACCATCTGTGATTACGAGCGTGCAAATAACAGGCGAGGGCAAAAATTCTACACATTTAAGAACGCACAATGTCTTTGTAAAAATTTTTAATCAAATTTTGGCGCGATATAATGTAAAGGCAGAATGCAAATTTTTATTTCACAATGAGATTCCTGTGGCGCGTGGGCTTGGTTCTAGTTCCGCAGTGATTGTTAGCGCGATTTATGCGGCTTTTTTGTTTATGAATCGCCCCATTGATAAGCAAGAGATTCTAAACATCGCCATAGAATATGAAAAACACCCAGACAATGTTACTCCAGCTGTATTTGGGGGATTTAATGTAGCGGTTTTAGAATACAATGACTTTCCTAAAAGGTCTAAAATCCAATTTAGACAAAATGTTGTTCATATTCACGCGCCTATTTCTAGTGAGATTCGCGCGGTGGTTGTCGTGCCTAATAAAAGTATGAATACCAAACTTTCACGAAAAGCCCTTCCAAAACTCTATAATGCCAAAGATTGTGTGTTTAATCTCTCACATTCTTCACTTTTAAGTGCAGCGTTTCTCACGCACGATTGGGATAAACTCGCTATCGCAAGTCGCGATAAACTTCACCAAAACGCCAGAATGAAAAATTTTCCAATTTTATTTAAGATTCAGAGCATTGCTTTACAAAATGGCGCACTTTTAAGCACATTAAGCGGTTCGGGCTCATCAATTTTAAGTATTTGCCACGCCCAATCAAGCAAACATTTAGCCCAGATTCTCTCCCAGCATTTCCCTAAATACAAGGTTTTAGAGCTAGGCTTTGATAATGAGGGTGTGCGAAGAGTGCAAAAAGTATAAATTTAGTAAGGTTTTGGTATAATGGCAAAACAAGTGCGAATGTGTGTGGCTTGCAAGACGAGATTTCATCAAAGCGAGCTCTGTCGATTGCAGGTAAAAAAGGACGCACAAAATCAATCCATTATAGGTTTTTTTAGCGGAGCGGGGCGGAGTTTTTATGTGTGTGAATCGTGCAAGGGCACACCAAAAACACTTAAAGGTATTATAAAACGATTTAAAGCAATAAATGAAGATTTTAGCTTTGAGTGATAATGAAGTGCAATTTAGATTTGTAGGAGTAAAGAGAATATGGCAAAGGTTGAAAAAGTTCGATTAAGCGAGGTCGGGCAGGCGGCTGGAAAAAGTGCTAAAGACGCTTATGAGGCAGCAAAAGAATTAGAAATTGATGTAAAGACGGCTTCTTCCTCGGTTACACTAGAAGAAGCTGACTTGATAGCAGAGTTTCTTATCACAGGAAAAAATCCAAAACCGCCCAAGATACCAAAACCCCCAAAAGCCCCCAAAAAATCCACACCAAAAGAAAAGAAACCAGCCAAAGATGAGGAGAGCAAAACCAAAAAAGCATCTCCAAAAAAGACAGACAAACCAACTCAAGAGCAAGAAAGTGTGGAATCAAGCTCACAACAAGAGCAAAAAGAACCCCAAGTGCAAGATGTGCCGCGTCCAATTTCACGAGGGTTTCGTATCGTGCGTACAAATCAGACACAAGAGGAGAGCCAACCAAAGCCAACTTCAAAGCCCAAGCAAAGTGCATATATTAGCGTGCAAGAGCTTCTTGGGCAAACTGAAGATTCCCAAAATGCGACAAAAACCAAAAAGCCAAAGCCAAAACCCACCCCACAAAAGGCGCGTGATGGCGAACACACAATGGACATTAAAAGAGATATTGATTTTGAGCGCGATGAAGATGAGGAGCAAAATGAAATTATGCTCCTTGATTTAAACGAGCAACAACTGCGCGATGAAGATGAGGAAAATCGCATAAGGCAAGCTATCACTGATAGAGTGCAAGTGCATCGCAAAAGCCCGTGGATGAATGAGGGCTCTATACGAAGAGGAGGCAAAAAGCCTAAAAAATACACTCAAAAAGAGGAGAAAAAAGAGCTCCAAAGCGTGATTTCTATCCCGCAAGAAATCCGTGTGTATGAATTTGCTGAACGCTCGGGTAGAGAGCTTAAAGATGTGATAAAGGTGCTTTTTAACTTGGGTGTAATGGCAACAAAAAATGATTTTTTAGACAAAGATTCTATTGAAATTTTGGCAGAAGAGTTCAACATACAAATCAATATTATTGATGAAATGGCTGATTTGGCGGATATTTATGAGGAAAGTGCCAAAGATTCTAACTTAAAAGAGCGACCTCCTGTGGTAAGCATTATGGGGCACGTAGACCACGGGAAAACTTCATTGCTTGATTATATCCGTAATTCTCGAATCGCGAGCAAGGAAGCAGGTGGGATAACCCAGCATATTGGCGCATATATGGTGGAAAAAAATGGCAAGCATATCAGCTTTATCGACACGCCCGGACACGAAGCCTTTAGTAGTATGCGTGCGAGAGGTGCGCAAGTAACTGACATTGCAATTATTGTCATTGCTGCTGATGATGGTGTCAAACCCCAAACTATTGAAGCACTCAATCACGCGAAGTCTGCTGGAGTGCAGATTATCATCGCTATGAACAAAATGGATAAGCCAAATGTCAATCCAGACAAGCTAAAGGCAGAATGTGCAGAGCTTGGATTTACACCGAATGATTGGGGTGGAGAATATGAGTTTATCCCTATTTCTGCTAAGAGTGGTGAGGGTGTAGATTCTTTGCTTGAGACTATTTTAATCCAAGCCGAAGTGCTTGAGCTTAGGGCGAGCTTTGAGGGAAGAGCAAAGGCTATTGTGTTAGAGGGTAGTTTGGAAAAAGGAAGAGGTTCTGTGGCGAGCGTGATTGTCCGAAGTGGTGTGTTAAAAACAGGTGATTGTGTGGTGGCCGGCACGGCTTTTGGGAGAATCCGTGCAATGAGTGATGATATGGGCAAAACAATCACCACGCTCACACCATCAAGTGTAGCTCAAATAGTGGGATTATCAGAAGTGCCAAGTGCTGGGAGCGAGTTGATTGCGGTTGAGAGTGATACTAAAGCACGCCAATATGCGCAAAAACTTGCTTTATATTTGCGACAAAAAGAATTAAGCAAAAGCACAAAGGTTACTTTTGAAGAGCTTGGAGATATGGTGGCAAAAGGCTCGCTTAAGGCTTTGCCAATTATCATCAAAGCGGATACGCAAGGGAGCCTTGAGGCAATTAAAGCAAGCCTTGAAAAACTTAGCAATGATGAGGTGTATATCAATATCATTAGCGCAGGTGTGGGTGGGATTACTGAAAGCGATGTGAGTTTGGCAAGTGCGAGTGAAAATAGCTTTATACTAGGCTTTAATGTTCGTCCAACCGGTAGTGTAAAAGCAAAGGCAAAAGAACTTAGCGTAGAAGTAAAGACCTATTCTATCATTTACGCCCTTATTGAGGATATACAAGGACTTATCTCTGGTATGATGAATCCAGCTATCACAGAGGAAAATACAGGGCAAGCAGAAGTCAAAGAAACCTTTAATATCCCAAAAGTTGGCACGGTGGCAGGTTGTATGGTGGTAGATGGCAAAATTGAGCGTGGCATTAAAGTGCGCCTAATCCGTGATGGTGTAGTGGTGCATACAGGACAAATTGCCTCACTTAAGCGATTTAAAGATGATGCTAAAGAAGTGGCTAAAGGCTATGAGTGTGGTATAATGTTAGAAAATTACAATGATGTAGCTGTGGGCGATGTGTTTGAAACATTTAGAGAAGTCGCTCACAAGCCAAAAATCTAAAACACATTCGCACTCATATCCCACATTGGCACAAACACTCCCAATGCCAACAGCACAATGAGCCCACCCATAAGAATGCTAAGTAGTGGCTCTAGCATTTTTAAGGCATAATCGGTTTGCTCGTTGATTTGTTCTTGGAGATTCTCATATACCTTTTTTAGCATAACACTAAGTTTAGCACTTTTTTCTCCAGCACTAATAAGGGCGATATTTATCCCATCTAGTAAGTCTAGCGCGACTATGGCTTGGCTTAGACTTTGCCCGCTTTTGACGCGCTCTAGCACTTCTTTAAACTTTGTCTTTAGCGCGGTATTTTGGACAATATCGCTTGATAAGTTGAGGGCTTCATCAAGTGGCATTGCGCCTTGCAAGCAACAAAATAGCGAAAAGCAAAAACCTTGTGATTCTCGTAATTTATGGAGCTTGCCAAAAAACACCACGCGCAAAAAAATACTATCAAGCGCAAATTTTATGTTTTCATTGCTTTTATATAAAGCACTTAAAATGGCTATCACTCCACACAAAGCCACACCAAATATCACTCCAAACACACTGAAAAAATCATATACCCAAAGCATTAGCCTTGTATAAATAGGCAAGCTTACTCCAAGCTCTTCAAAGAGCATCACAAATGGCGGAATCACAAACCAAATAATGGCAAAAAACGCAAATATCATACTCACAAAAAGCATAAATGGATACATAAGTGCCTGCTTAGTTTTAGAAGCATTTTGTGCGCGTTTTTGGAAATAAACACTTAGCGTATCGAGCACTACGTGTAGATTCCCACTTTTTTGTCCTATACCGACAATCACACAGCTAAATGCACCAAAAACATTTTTATGACGCAAGAGTGCTTCGCCTAAGTTAAGCCCGCTTTTTACGCTTGTATGCAAATCTACAAGTATGCGCTCAAGCCTTTTGTTTTGGCTTTGAATGGCACTAATGCAATCAAGTAGCGGGATACCAGATTCTATAAGCACGCTAAATTGGGTAAAAAATATATGCAAGTCTTTAGGAGTAATGCTTTGAAATCGCTCTAACATAGCTAGTCCGCCTTAACATACTCTATAAATTTCATCAACGCTACAAAGCCCCTCACTTAATACACGTTCAATGCTTTGCCTTAAACTTATCATAGGGATTTTGATATGTTTATCCCCATTAAGAAACGCCCTAAATTCCTCGCTTTGTGGTAGCACTTCGCTTAGCAAAATTCTCCCACTAAACCCGCTATTATTACAATACGGACAGCCTTTAGCCCGAAAGAGTGTATCTGGCAAGGTGAGATTAGCACAAAGACTTGCGTATATTTGCTCGTTGTATTCATTATAAAAGTCTTTTTTGACTTCTATTTTGCAGTGGTGGCAGAGCTTGCGCGCCAATCGCTGTGAAATAAGAAGGAGTAAATTTTGTGATAAAGTCTCAATCCTCCCGCCAAGTGCTAAAATTCGCTCCAGCGCACCGAGCGTATCATTGGCGTGTAAAGTCGCAAAAATGAGATGTCCTGTGAGTGAGGCTTGCAATGCAGATTCTAGCGTTTGGGAATCACGGATTTCTCCTATCATCATTACATCAGGGTCTTGGCGTAATGCCCCGCGCAGAGCCTTTTGAAAACTGAAATTATACTCTTCATTAAGCAAGACTTGAATAAGTCCATCTATGCGGTATTCAATGGGGTCTTCAAGGGTGATGATTTTTTTGCTTTTATCGTTAATACAATCAAGCATTGCATAGAGCGTGGTGCTTTTACCACAACCTGTGGGACCTACAAGCAAAATAACACCGCTTGATTTATACAGCTCTTTTTTCATAAGATGCAATGATGCTAAATCAAAGCCAAGTTTGTGGATTTGCAATCCCTTAGCACTCTTTGCTAAGATTCTAATCACTAGGCTTTCTCCTCCAATGTTTGGCATTGAAGAGAAGCGAAAGTCAAATTCTTCGCCATTAAAGACTTTTGAGAATCTCCCATCAAGAGAGCGTCTATTTTCGCTCATATCAAGTTTGCACTCTAACTTTAATCTTGCAGAAAGCACAGCAAAGACTTCCTGTGGTAATTCAAAACTTTTCACCAAAATGCCATCAATGCGATTGCGAATGATGCCGCCATTAACGTTAAGCTCAATGTGAATGTCGCTAGAGTGTGATTGCAAGGCGTGTAACAAAATAAAATCAAGCAATTCTACAATTTCTTTGCTATTTTGTTCTGTGTTGTGTGTTGTGGGGGTTGATGAGAGATTCGCGGGAGTATCTATAAGCATTGCAAGCCTAGAGCGCAGATTCTTGCTTAGCACGATAAATTTTGCATAATCCCTCGCCTTTTGGTAAAAAAATGAAAAATCCTTTATTTGCTCGCATTCAACGCGTAAATGTGGAAATTTCTTTTGCAAGTGAAATAAAATGGTTTGTTGTTTTTTTGCACTTGTGGAATCTAGCGCGATTTTTATGCTTGCCTCATCAATGCTATAAGCAAAACATCGCATTTTATCGACAAAGCTAAATTCAAGCGCACCAAAGGCGTTAAAATCAATTTGCTCTAAAACTTTCATATACATTTCATACACATTTTATTCATCATTTGACTCATTTTCACGCACTCCATCTTCAAGTGGCAATGGAGCAAACTCTTCATTATGTTGAGTTTGACTTATTGTAGAATCTACTTCTGCGATTTCTTGCTTTGGGATAAGTGGAGTGAGGATTTTAAATCCATCTAACCCAGAATCTAATGCGACCTTATCGCTTGGATTCATAATTTTTGGCGAAATGACAATAACCATTTCTTTGGTGTTTTGCACATTTTTTCTCCAGCTAAAGAAGTATTTTAGTAGTGGAATCGAGCCTAAAATAGGAAGTTTTTTAGTGGTTTTTGTATTTGTTTTATCAATGAGCCCGCCAAGCACGATTCGCTGTCCATCTTGGAGTGCGACAAGTGAGGAGAGGTGCTTGGTGGAGAGATTTGGCGGTGCAGATAGCGCAGTGGTTTGACTTTCTACCGAGCTATCTTTTGTCTTGGTGATGGAGGGATTGATTTTTAAGATAATGCGACTGTTTTGAATGCTAGGCGTTACATCAAGCAAGATTCCAGCAAACACTGAAGGATAGGCTTGCGAGGCATTTTGCACAGAAGTGCCTTGAGTGGTGGTTTGATAAGTGGTGCTTTGAGAATAGCGCAACACACTTCCCACACTAATGATAGCAGGTTGATTATTAAGAGTTAGCACTTTTGGGTTAGAGACAGATTCTACTTTGCCATAAGTTTGTAAAAACTCTACAATGCGCTCAATGCTTACTCCTTGAGAGAATATATTGATTGCATAGCTATTA
>CAKVEH010000001.1 GCA_934728205.1 uncultured Helicobacteraceae bacterium | reverse complement strand
CATACACGCGCTTAAATACCCCAAATACAACCCCCCAACAAAACTCACAACCAACTGAAATATTGGTGTGTTTAAAAATACTGACAATCCCAAATAAATCGCACTCAAAAAAATCACCCAACCACTCGCAATGCCTAAAAACGCACTAATGCTATATTTAAGTCCAAAATTTAATCCATAGCGAAGCACGAGCAAAATATCTGGTCCGGGTGTTATCGCGCCGATAAACCCAACCACAAAAACACTCACAAGACTTAAAGATTCCATACTGCTCCCCGCAATGCGTTACATTCGCAAAAGTGTAGCATAAAATACTTTTTGTTTTATTATGTTTTAGATTGATATTTTTGTTTTATAATTCTTGGAATCTACAAGGATTTCAAGGGGTTGTAATGCTAAGGGTCATAAAACATCATTTGAGTTTATATTTTATGATTTTAGCCTGCCTTGAGTTTGCTCTAGTAGGAGCGTGCGCGAAGATTTTATGTGATGAAATGCCCGCGATTGAAGTGGTGTTTTTCCGCAACTTTATTGGTTGTATTTGTATGCTGTATTTGCTTTGGCGATTGCGGTTTCATAAGATAGGTGGGCATTTTTGGTTACTCATATTTCGTGGATTTGCAGGAGCAGTTTCGCTGTATTTATTTTTTTATAATGTCTCACACATCTCTCTTGGTGGAGCTTTTGCATTCCAAAAAACTTCACCTATTTTTATTGCATTCATCGCTTTTATCCTCTTTGATGAAAAAATTGGTTTTAGGGGAAGTTTTGGTATCGCGCTAGCATTTTTGGGTGTGCTCCTTGTTTCACACCCTTGGGTGCACGATGACGCTCACACAGGATTTGATGTGAAAAACACCATCATTGGCGTGATGAGTGGATTTTTTAGTGCGTTAGCACTTACGAGTGCGAGGCGATTACGGAAGTTTTATGCCACTGAACAAATTGTATTTTCCTTTTTGGTAGTTGGCACGCTGATGCCACTGCTTTCAATGCTCGCTGGACATTACGCACCAAGTGTATATTTGGAGAATCTTGACTTCCTCATTGCTCCATTTGTGATTCCAAGTGCTAAGTCTTGGATTATCATTATAGTTATGGGTGTGTTGGGTGTGTTGTATCAACTTCATATTACCAAAGCCTATGGTGTGGCAAAAAAAGCTGGGATTATCGCTGGGGTTGGATATTTAGATGTGGTTTTTTCAATGTTTTTGGGCTTAATATTGGGCGATAGTTTCCCAAGTGCTATGGTGCTAGCTGGCATTGGTGGGATTATCGCTGGAGGACTTATCCTTGTGCGAGCCAAAACTTAAAAAGATTTTGCCAAAATTATTAGAATTTTAAGCCAAGCCAAATTATAATGCTAAAAACTTTAATGTTGGGGGGAAGATATGAATCTAGTCCAAAGTATCAATGATTTTAACGAGGCAAAACAGGTTATCATAGGTGGTGTGAATTCACCCGTGAGGGCGTTTAATTCTGTTGGTGGCGTGCCACCATTTATTAAAAAAGGGCAAGGCGCGTATATTTATGATGAAGATGGTAATAAATATATTGATTTTGTGCAAAGTTGGGGACCACTTATTTTTGGGCATTGTGATGATGATATACAATCAAGCGTATTAGAAGCGACCAAAAATGGGCTTAGTTTTGGCGCACCTACACAGATTGAAACCGCCTTAGCAAAGCAAATCATAAGCATTTATGATGGCATTGACAAAGTCCGTCTTGTAAGCTCTGGCACAGAAGCGACAATGAGTGCTATCCGAGTAGCAAGGGCATACAGCAAAAAAGATGATATTATCAAATTTGATGGTTGCTATCACGGACATAGCGATAGCTTGCTTGTGAGTGCGGGAAGTGGATGTGCCACTTTTGGGAATCCAAGCTCGCCCGGTGTGCCAAGCGACATAAGCAAACACACTTTAGTAGCGCGTTACAATGATATAGATTCTGTGAGGCAATGCTTTGAGATAAGCCAAAAAAATAGTAGCGGTGTGGGGTGCATTATCATCGAGCCAATCGCTGGAAATATGGGACTTGTGCCTGCGGATAAAGATTTTTTAAGTGCGTTGCGGAAGCTCTGCGATGAATTTGGCGCGGTGCTTATCTTTGATGAAGTGATGAGTGGCTTTCGTGCTAGTTTGCGTGGGAGTTTAGAGTTTTGTGATGTATTGCCCGATATGGCGACTTTTGGTAAAGTCATTGGCGGGGGAATGCCTCTCGCCGCATTTTGTGGTAAAGATGAGATTATGAAACTTTTATCGCCTGTGGGAGCGGTGTATCAAGCAGGCACACTCAGCGGGAATCCAATCGCTGTAAGCGCGGGACTCACATCTCTTATAAAACTCAAACGCAATCCAAGTATTTATCAAAACCTTGAGAATCTCGCTAACAAACTTACTTGTGGATTCCAAGATGGCGCAAAAGAGGCTAAAATCCCACTGCAAGTGTGTGTTCGTGGCTCAATGTTTGGATTTTTCTTTCATCAAAATCCTGTGAAAAATTTCGATGATGCAAGACAAAGCGATACAAAAACTTTCGCGCTCTTTCATCAAAAAATGCTTAAAAAAGGTGTGTATTTAGCTTGCTCACAATTTGAAACAGGATTTATCTGCACAGCAATGGGAGAAAATGAAATACACTTTAGCATCAACGCCGCAAAAGAGAGCTTTTTAGAAATCGCTCAAGGAGTATAGATAATGCCAAATAATCATACAAACCCATCACAAGAAAACACAAATACCAAAGATTGTGAATCACAACCTCGCTTTGCTAAAGTTGTAGAAGGAGCGTATGATTTAAGTCTTGGGATTTCTATGGTGGTAGCCGTGTTGCTTGGATTTGGGCTTGGATGGTTACTAAAAAAACTTACCGATATTGGCTGGTTGCTATGGCTTGGGATTTTTTGGGGTGTGGCAGCAGCGATTTTAAATGTATATAAGGCATATAAACGACATAAAAAAGAGCTCGATAGCCTAGCAGATAATCCACGCTACACATATAATGCGCACAACAAAAACATCGATGATGAAGATGATGAGAGTCCTTATGACAAATAAACGCAATGTATTTATCGTAATGTGGTTTGGCATTGGTATTTGTGGCACATTTATTTGTGCATTTTTTGGGATAGATTCTCTTTGTAGCTTTGGGTTTGGTTTTGTTGCTTTTAGTATGGTGTGTGGGAGTTCTTTTGTCGGAATCTTACGCCAAATCAAATCTCAACAACTCCAAACACAAAATATTGATGAAAATACAACAAAAGATTACACCAATGAAGAATCTAATGACACACAAGAAGAGCAAGGCAAGCAAAAGATTCCCTTCTCTTCACGATTTATTGTTGGCACGAGATTAAGCCTTTCGTTTCTACGAATGCTTAGCTACATTGCGCTAATCATAGGAATCTTAGCACTTATTGAAGCGCGTTTAATGCAACCTCAAGCACTACTTTTTGGCATTGGAAGCGGGCTTGTAGCGATATTGCTTGGCGCATTGATAATGATAAAGGTCGAGTAAATGAAGCAAGTAAATGATTTCAAAGACTTTGGCAACACGCAAAAACTTATAGAATTTTTATGCGACCATAATGAGCTAAAAATCATTGACAAGCCACTTGATATATACCTTGAAATCCCACATCTTGCATACATTGAAGTAAAGAAAAAAGATTCTAAAGCATTGCTTTTCACTCACCCTATTGATAAAAAAAACAACAAAAAATTTACAATCCCTGTGCTTATGAATATCTTTGGCTCACACAAAAGGCTAAACCTCCTTATCCAAAAGCAACCAGACATTATCGCCAAACATATAGAATCTCTGCTTAATGCCAGCCCGCCAAAAACCCTTTTAGCCAAACTCTTAAAGCTCAAAGAACTCTATGCCTTGCGCCATATTTTTCCCAAAATTCACAAAGGCACTGCGCCCTGCCAAGAAGTAAGACAACAAGAAATAAATCTCTATGAACTTCCTATTTTAACCACTTGGGAAAGTGATGGAGGGGCATTTATCACAATGGGGCAAGTCTATACACACTCTTTAGATGGAGAGAAAAAAAATTTAGGAATGTATCGCTTGCAAGTCTATGATAAATCTCATCTTGGCTTGCATTGGCAGATTCACAAAGATTCTAGTCATTTTTTTAACGACTATAAAAAGGCAAATCAAAAAATGCCTGTAAGTATTGCGCTTGGTGGCGACCCACTTTATATCTGGTGCGGACAAGCCCCGCTACCCATAGGAATCTATGAGTTATTGCTTTATGGTTTTATCCGTGAGAAAAATGCTCGCGTGGTTAAGTGTCTTACTAACGATATTTATGTGCCTTATGACACAGATATTGTCATTGAAGGCTGGGTAAATCCCAATGATATGCGCGAAGAGGGACCATTTGGCGACCATACAGGATTTTACACACCCATAGAGCCATATCCTGTGCTTGAAGTGAGTGCTATCACAATGAAAAAAAATCCTATCTATCCTGCCACTGTGGTAGGGAAACCACCACTAGAAGACAAATATATGGGATATTTAACCGAGCGTGTCTTTCTCCCCCTGCTTCAAAAAACCGCACACGGATTGCTTGATTATTCTATGCCCGAGTGTGGCGTGTTTCATAACCTCATCTTTGCACGCATCGCCCCACAATACCCCGCACACGCTATGCAACTTATGCACGCATTTTGGGGAGTTGGGCAAATGAGCTTTGTCAAACACGCGATTTTTGTCGATGAGGACGCGCCTAATTTGCGAGATTATGAGGCTCTTACTCGCTATGTGCTTAATAGATTTGGTTTAGATTCCTTGCTTATTAGCGAGGGAATCTGTGATGCACTCGACCATTCAAGCCCAAATTTTGCCTTTGGTGGCAAACTTGGCGTGCAAGCATTAGGTGAAGAAAAGACAAAAGATATGAATTTTATCCTGCGCTCTAATGATGATTTGTTGCAATGTTTGCGCCAAAGATTCCCATTTATCCATTCATTGGAGCAGTATTTCACCGATACGCACAATCCTATCTGCATACTAGGCGTGCAAAAAAAAGATAAAAATCTCAAAGCACTTTTCCAAAGCACTCCATTAGGCGAACTTGCAAAGAATCTAAAGATTGTTTTTGTGCTTGATTGGCATAAAAATGATTTAAGCAATCCATATATGCTGACTTGGCGCATTACAAATAATATTGATGCTAAACGCGATATTTGGGTGGATAGTGGTGTGGTTTTTATCGATGCGAGCGATAAAAGCAAAGCTGATGACTATGAGCGAGAGTGGCCCAAAGAAACGGACTGCACGCAATCTATCATCGATGGTTTAAGGCAAAAAGGATTATTGCAAGATATAGATGATGACTTTTTGCGCTATTATCAAATCACGGGATTTAAACGCCATTAGCAAAACAAAACGACAAGATATTGTAAAAATACTATAATTTTTTATATATTAAGTAAAATTTTATAGCGGAAATGCTATCATTAGCAATGGTGCAAAGAATCTATCAACATAAAAGGAGTGGGTATGAATGCTAAATGGCTATATAGCGCATTTTTTAGTGTGCTTTTGATTGCGAGCTTTAGTGCGTGTGGGGATAAAGATGAGCAAACGCCACAAGAAACGCAACAAAGTGAGCAATCAAACGAACAAGAAAAAACACTTAAAATCTTTGGGGTTGCACCACCCATTACCGTAATGCTTGAGTTGCTTTATCCACAAGGACTTATTGGGCTAAATTATGAGCCCTACCCTGAAGACATTACGCTTATGCCTAAAGGTGTGGCACAACTACCCATATTAGGAATGCACGCTGGTGGCAAGGGGACAAGTTATGAGAAAATACTCGCCCTGCAACCTGATATTGTGTTTTTCTTAGAATCTGCACAAGATGAAGTTATACAAGCCTATGAAAGCGCGGGCATAAAAACTATTAAAATCCCTGCATTTGATAGCACCAAATATCCTCAAAGCATACGCACCATAGGCGAAGCATTGAGTATTGAGGAGAGAGCAAATACACTTATAGCTTTTATAGAATCTAGCGAAAACACCCTCAATGCCTTGCGCGCTAAAATCACTCATCGTCCTAAAGTCTATCTCGCACAAGGAATCGATGGCTTACAAAGTCAATGTGGCAAAGATGAGCCAAGTGATTTGGTCTATCAAATAGGCGGGGTAAATATCCTTTCTTGCGAAGAGTTAGGCAAAATGGAGCATATCTCAAGCATAAATTTTGAATTTTTACTCAAAAAAGACCCAGATATTATCTTTGTGCGAGAAATTGGACTTTACCAAGATATAGTGCAAAATCCAACCAAAGATTGGCATAACTTACGCGCTGTGCGAGAAAAAAAGGTCTATTACGCTCCCTCAACGCCAAGTAATTGGCTAATGAAGCCACCTAGTATAATGCAAATTCTTGGTGTGCCTTGGGCGTTTTCTCGTGTGCATCCTGAATTATTAAGCCAAAAAGAAATAGATTCTCTTATTTTTGATTTTTTTGAGCAATTTTTACAACCCATTGATAGCGCAAACTATGAGAGAATCTTTGGGCACGGCGAGCGATATAAAGCAAGAGGACAATAGGAGCAAAAATGCAAAACCAACATATAGCCGATGTGTGGAATATGAAGGCACGAAATTATCCACGCTTTAAAGCTCCAGCCAAAGATACACTTGAGATTTTAGATTTTTTTCGGGCAAATGGTGCAGACTTCACAAATAAGCATATCATTGACATTGGTTGTGGGAATGGGCGATTTAGCCTCGCGCTTTATACTGAAGCAAAAGAAATCACAGGTGTAGATTGCGCGGAGGAAATGCTAAAGCTTTTACAAGAAGATGCTGATGCGCTGTGTGCAAATAACATAAAAACCATTTGTGCGAAATGGGAAAATTTCACTCCCACACAAAGTTTTGACATTGCCTTTGCTTCAATGACTCCAGCGATGAATAACAAACAGGGATTTAAAAAAGCTTTAGAAGTGTGCAAAGAGTGCTTTTGCTATGTGGGTTGGGGACGATATAGGGAATCTCCGTTTGTGAGTGCGATTTTACAAGAGCATAATTTATGGCTTGAGCTTCCCACAGGATTGCCAGAAGTATTGCAATGGCTTAATGAGCTTGGCTACAAGATTCCACCGCATAAATTTATGGAATCTAGTTTCTCGCATACAAGTAGCATTGAAAAAGTCATTGAAGATATGATATTTAATGTGCGCGTGCATAATGGCGTGCCAAACGAAAAACTCATCGCAAAGTATGTGCGCTCTCACGCACAAAATGGCGAAGTATCCTATACACATAAACGCGAAATTGGCATCGCATATATCGCTAAAGATTCTCACATTTAAGGCACGCAATGCCAAAGATATGGAATCCTAACAATACACAAGCGCAAAAGGACACAAGCATTCGTATAAAAATTTTCTCCATTATTGTTGTGTGCGTGCTTTTGTATGCTTTAAGCATATACGCGCTTACTTTGGGAAATTATGAGATTCCAAATGAGCGTGTGTTTGAGCTATTATTTAGCACAGATTCTAACCAAAAAGACATTGCAAAAGAAAGCTATGTAATACATTCTATTCGCCTACCACGCATTCTTGGTGCTATTGTTATTGGTGCGGCACTTGCGCTCTCTGGTGCGCTCTATCAAGGCGTGATTGGCAATCCTCTTGTCTCACCCGGAATCTTAGGCGTGCTTAATGGTGCGAGTTTTGGTGCGGCACTTGGAATGGTTTTAGGCTTTAATATGGCGGGCATTGAACTTTTGTGTTTTGTTTTTGGATTCTTAGCGATGTGTGTGGCAATGCTCCTTTCTTTTGTCTTTGATGGATATAAAAGTGTGCTTATGCTTATTTTGGGCGGTGTGATTAGCTCGGCATTTTTTGGCACAGGAGTGAGTGTTTTAAAGCTCCTCGCCGACCCATACAATACCTTGCCAGATATTGTGTATTGGCTTATGGGTTCTTTGGCGCACATACACATTAAGCAAACTGCTTTAATCATTCTTAGCATTGTATTTGCACTCAGTTTTATGTGTGCGTTGGTTTTTTCGCGTCATATTGATATTATGAAAGTGCCTCTGCGCTAGGTGTGAATGTGCGTAGAGTGCGATTGCTCTTTATCGTGATAGCTACACTTTTAGCGAGTTGTAGTGTCGCGCTTGGCGGGCTTATTGGCTGGATAGGGCTTGTTGTGCCACATATTGCGAGATTTTTAATCGGCGCATCACACCGATTTATGCTTATTTTTTGCGTGCTTTTTGGGGGGCTTTTTTTTGCTTTTTTGTGATACTTTGGCGCGCAGTGTAAGTAGCACAGAAATCCCCATTGGCATTTTATCAGCACTCTTTGGGATTCCCATTTTTGCATTAGTGCTTTTTATTACTAAAAAGCGTTTAGCCTAAAAGGGATGCAATGCGAGAATCTAGCATTATAAACATTGATAACCTTAGCGTAAGTTTGCAAAAAAAGCCCATCTTGCATACCATAAACTTTAGCGTGCAAAAGGGGGAGATTGTGTGTATTTTAGGTGCAAATGGCTCGGGCAAAAGCACTTTGCTTAAAGCCATTTTAGGCATAGTTGAGTATAGTGGGCATATTTTGCTCAATGGCTTAGAATCTGCACACCTTTCAAATTTCGCTCGCTCAAAACTCCTCTCCTATGTGCCACAGATTCAATATACAAGCCTTCCATTTAGCTTGCTTGAAATAGTGATAATGGGGCGATTTACTCGCGCTCCACTCTTTTCTTACTCCAAGCAAGATAAGCAAAAAGCCATAGAGGTTTTAGAACGATTTGGTATAGCACATTTAGCCCATAATAATTTCACAACTCTAAGTGGTGGGCAAAGGCAACTCGGACTCATCGCACGCGCACTTGTCCAAGAGAGCAAGATTCTTGTCCTTGATGAGCCTGTGAGTGCGCTTGATATATCATATTCTTTTACATTGCTTGAGATTATTAAATCCTTGCAAAAAACTATCTTGCTTACCTCTCATCACCCCGAGCAATGCTTCATCGCACATAAAGTGCTAATGATAAAACAAGGACGCACTTTAGTGTATGATAATGCGGATAATGCACTAAGAGAATCTCACATTAACGCGCTCTATGACATACACTCTACGCGTATAGATTTGCCAAACAATGGGCGATATTTTTGTCAAATATCTAATTACAAAGAATCTAACAATGACTAAAAACAGCGAGAATCTCCTTGCATTTTGCATTACGCTTGTCATTTATGTGGGAGTGTTTTGTTGTTTTTTGCTAGACAATCGCTCCATTATCTCCCCAAATACTCCAAGCGAGCATACTATTAGCATCGCTCTCTCACAGATTCAAAGTGCGCCTAAAACCTCCACACACAAAGACCATAAACAGCTAGAGCTTAATAAACCAGAACCCAAACCAAAGCAAGAAAAACCAAAAGAACAAAAAGATTCTCCTCATAATTCCCCACAAATCACACAGGGACAACAAGCCATACAAAGCCCAGAACAAATGGCAAACTCTCATTCCCAAGATGATGAATACGCACTAAAAATTAAAAACATCATTCTAAAAGAGCATAAATATCCACCAAACCTCTCAGCAATGGGACTTAAAGGTATGGTGGCAATGGAATTTTCTATCACGACAAATGGAAATGTAATAAATGAGCATATAACGCAAAGTAGCGGGTTTGATACACTTGATAAGCACGCACTAAAGACACTAAAAAAAGCCTCTAGGAATTTTCCCAAACCACAAAATGAGCGCGTAATACGCACAAGTCTAATTTATAATATAAAACACTAAGTGTTAGAATCACAAATCTTAATACAAGTTTGCAAAAAGTATTACGCATTTTTGCTACAATCTTTGGTATAAATATTTTAAAAGGCACGATAATGAATCGCTTTTGGCATTCGATATTTTTTAAAATCACTTTTTTATTTCTCGCTGCCTTGCTTGCGTTTTTTGCATTTTCTTACTTTTTTATCAAAGATAAAATTGAAGATGAGCAAGAACTCCGCGACATAAAATACAATCAAATCATTACCACCATTAACCAAATTGGAGCATTTGGCGGTGGTGCGGATATTGTCAAGCGATACTTACGCGAGCTTGGATTTGTAGAAACGCAAGATATACTCAAAGAGCAATTACAAGAAGAAGATAAACTCCCACCGGGATTCTTTGGCACGGTGGCAAAGATGCGTAAAACAACTAATGGAATCTATATTTTATTAGAAAATCGCGAAGAAGCAATTTTATACAAAGATGCCATTACGCATTCTTATGAAAGTTTGTATTTTATCACGCTTGCAGGGATTATTATTTTGACCTTTGTCTTTATTTTGTTGCTCCGCGCCTTAATCCCACTTAACACACTGCGTGCGCAAATAGCTACACTCTCATCACATCAAAGCGATTATATCCCCATTAAAAAAAATCCAAAAGATGAAATTGACTTGCTCGCCAATGAATTTTACAAATTTTCCAATAAAATTAAAGCCCTTAATGAAGCGCGATTTTTATTTTTGCGCTCTATAATGCACGAGCTTAAAACACCAATCACAAGAGGAAGAATCGCTGCTGAAATGCTTGATGGCGAAGCGCAAAAGGAACGATTATGCTCGGTATTTAGTCGGCTAAATGAACTTATTAACGAATTTGCCAAACTTGAACAACTTACTTCCAAAGCACATAAAATCAAAAAAAGTGAATTTTTACTCCAACATTTAATCGAACATAACGAACAAATGCTCCTCATTGACACAAACACACAAAGTCCAATCACACTACAATCTCCTTACGCACTCATTAAGGCAGACTTTGAGCTTTTTAGCCTTGCGACAAAAAATATGCTTGATAACGCGATAAAATACTCCACCGATGGCAAGGTAAGCGTTTATACCAAAGACGATAGTCTTTATATTGAGAATCTAGGCACACCACTCAAGCACAAAATTACTGAATATTTCAAACCCTACTTTAAAGATTCTAAAAAGAGTCATCAAGGTGGTTTTGGATTAGGAATGTATATCATTAAAAACACACTTGATAACCAAAATTTTGCGCTAAAATATTTCCACGAAGATGGGAAAAATATTTTTATGATTAAGGGTTGCGTGGTAGATAACTTCTGTAACCTTAAAAACCACCCACAAAAGCCATTTACTGATAAACACATACTTTAAGGGGGAGACAATGTTTGCACGACTTCGTAGATTACGACTAAATGAACACTCACGCAATCTCGTGCGAGAGACGCATTTGTGCTTAGAGGACTTCATCTATCCGCTTTTTGTCATAGAGGGGAGGGGCATTAGAAATGAGATTCCATCAATGCCGGGCGTGTTTCAGCTTAGTATCGATGAATTACTTAAAGAAATAGAGAATCTCTGCAAACTTAAAATTTTTCACATTATTTTATTTGGCATTCCATCGCATAAAGATTCTATTGGCTCAAGCGCGTTAAGTGAAAATGGCATTGTCGCGGTAGCATTACGAGAAATCAAGCGAGCATTCCCACAAATGTTTGTCAGTGTAGATTTGTGCTTTTGCGAATACACCAGCCACGGACATTGTGGAATTATTGATGAAAAAACCAACAGCGTAGATAATGACGCCACACTAGAAATCCTCCTAAAGCAAGCGCAAATACTCGCCCAAAGTGGTGCAGATATGATAGCCCCAAGTGGGATGATGGATGGGTGCATAGGTGCATTACGCTATGGACTAGATAAGGCAGGATTTGTCAATCTCCCATTGATGGCGTATTCTACGAAGTTTGCCAGCGCGTATTATGGACCATTTCGCGATGTGGCAGATTCTACGCCTAGCTTTGGCGATAGGAAAACTTATCAGCAAGATCCAGCAAACCGCAGAGAAGCAATCTTAGAAAGCCTAAATGATGAAAAAGAGGGTGCGGATATTTTAATGGTAAAGCCCGCTTTAGCATTTTTAGACATTGTGCGTGATATTAGAGAGCGCACGCTTTTGCCCCTCGCGGTGTATAATGTCAGTGGCGAATACGCTATGCTAAAAGCCGCTGCAAAAGCAGGTGTTATTGATTATCAAAAGGTTATGCTTGAGACTTTACTTGGCTTTAAACGCGCAGGAGCGGATATAATCATCTCCTATCACACTAAAGAACTCGCCCAGATTCTCTAAATCCACATTAACACCACCACTTTATCCGCGCGTTTAAACGCGCGAAGTATTCTTTTTGGGGTTTTTATTCTATTTTTTAAGCTGTTTTTAGGGGGGGGGGGATAATAACGTAATGTTTTAATTTTTGATAAGCAGAGATTTTATATTACAAAGGGAAGTTAATTGCAATAAGGATTGCCTAAAGATAGATTCTATCTTTAGGCTTAAAAGTTAGAGAATCTAGAAGTTGTAGGCGGTCTACATCATTCCGCCCATTCCTCCCATACCACCCATATCAGGCATTGCTGGGGCTGGTTTGTCTTCTTTTATCTCGTTGATTGTCGCCTCTGTGGTGAGAAGCAGACTTGAGACAGAGACTGCATTTTGCAATGCAATTCGAGAGACTTTAAGCGGGTCGATAATCCCAGCTTTAAACATATCCACATATTCGCCCTTAGCCGCATTAAAGCCAATGGTATCTTTTGCATTTTGCACTTCATTGACTACCACACCGCTATCAAATCCTGCATTTCGTGCAATTTGAGCGAGTGGGGCTTTAATGGCGCGTTTAATGATTTCATAGCCAATAAGCTCATCGCCCTCTAACTTTAAATCCACCTTTTTAGTCGCGTGGATAAGAGCCGCGCCACCGCCGATGACAATGCCCTCATCAACCGCTGCTTTTGTCGCACTTAGGGCATCATCTACTCTATCTTTTTTCTCTTTCATCTCCACTTCACTTGGCGCACCGACTTTGATGACCGCTACACCACCGCTAAGTTTAGCAAGTCGCTCTTGGAGCTTCTCTCGGTCATAATCACTTGTAGTGTTAGTAATCTCGGTTTTAATTTGCGCGATTCTGTCTTTGACTGCTTTTGCACTGCCCTTGCCATCAACTATGGTTGTATTGTCTTTATCAATGACAATGCGTGCTGCCTGTCCTAAATCTTGCAAGCTCGCTGTCTCTAAGCTTTTGCCAAGCTCTTCGCTTATGACCTCTCCACCTGTGAGAATCGCTATGTCTTGAAGCATTGCTTTTCTTCTGTCGCCAAAGCCGGGTGCTTTAACCGCAGAGACATTAAGCACACCACGAAGTTTATTTACCACTAAAGTTGTCAAAGCCTCGCCCTCAATGTCCTCAGCGATAATCAAAAGTGGCTTGCCGCTTTGCATTGTCGCCTCTAAGATTGGCAGAATCTCTTTCATATTAGAGATTTTTTTGTCGGTTAAAAGCACATAGGCATTCTCAAGTTGAGCAATCATTTTATCAGCATTGGTTACGAAATACGCCGAGAGATAACCTCTATCAAACTGCATTCCCTCGACTACGGTTAGCTCATCATTGATTCCCTTTGCTTCCTCAACGGTTATCACACCATCTTTGCCAACTTTATCCATTGCTTCAGCGATTAAGTTGCCGACCTTTTCATCAGAGTTTGCAGAAATGGTAGCAACTTGGGCGATTTCATCTTTGCCTCCAACCTTTTTACTACTCTTTTTAAGTTCCTCGATGATAGCTTGCGCTGCCTTATCCATACCGCGCTTGACTTCGATTGGGTTCGCACCAGCAGTGATATTGCGTAAGCCCTCTTTAAAGATTCCGTGTGCGAGCACGGTCGCCGTAGTCGTGCCATCACCAGCCGCATCGGCAGTCTTGCTAGCGACTTCTTTTACGAGTTGTGCACCCATATTCATAATAGGGTCAGCAAGCTCGACTTCCTTTGCCACACTCACGCCATCTTTAGTGATATTTGGCGCACCATAGGACTTTTGAATGAGCACATTGCGCCCGCGTGGTCCCATTGTTACTTTCACAGCGTCATTTAATTGCTTAATGCCATCATAAAGTTTGTTTCTCGCAGAATCTGAGAAATGAATTTCTTTGTTTGCCATAGTTTTCTCCTTGTTGTAATTTATTCGATAATACCTAAAATATCATTCGATTCTAAGACGATGAACTCAACGCCATCGAGCTTAATCTCACTGCCTTTATACTTTTCAAAAACAACCGTTTGGTCATTTTTTAGCGCGGGGCATTCCTTAGCTGCCTTTTCACCAATGGCTTTAATCTTGCCCATTAGTGGCTTTTCTTTCGCATTATCGGGGATAATGATACCTGAACTTGTCTTGGTGTCTTCTTCGAGTCTTTGGATAAGAACTCTTTCTCCAAGTGGTTTAAATTTCATATTTGCTCCTTTTATAGTAAAATTTAGCACTTAAAAATCTTAAGTGTATAAATTGTATAATATTTTGTTAAACAAGTCAATATCTTATAGTAAATGAATAAATAATATTTAGTGTAATAGACTAAATATTATTTATAATAAAAATGTAAGTAACGGAATAAAGCCCATATTTTCGTGCTTGCAAGCTCAATGCAACGACACAACAAAACTCTAAGCAAAAAGTGTTGTGCCTTAAGCGGTGCTTTGTGATATTTTGAAAATCAATAGCGTTTAGAGCAAGGAGATTTCTTTAACCTCGGAGTTTGCCTATGCGAAATAGATAGGATATAATGCTAGATTCACAAGAATACAAATGCTGTGCTCAATAATTATTAAATCACATTGCAATTCTTGCCAAATCCGTATCACTGCCACTACAAGGATTTGGCTTCAATATTTGCAAATATGACAAACATTGATAAGATTGCTATTTACTCCAAAACTCCACCACTTCGCTTTTTTCTTGTCGCTTTTTGCTGTGCTTTGGTAGGTTTGCACCATAGCCAAGTGAGAGGATTACCGCCACGCCAAAGGGCTTTTTCACACCCAAAAATGCCTCGACTTTATCACGCTCAAATCCGCCAATCGCGCACGAATCAATGCCCTTAAATATCGCAGCATTCATCATTTGCATTAACGGGAGGTAGCATTGGGTTTGGCTAAAATGAAAGATTTGCTCATCGCTTAGTTTGTCTGCCCAGCCTGTGTAGATTCCCAAAATTTGCTCAAAATGCGCTTCATCTGTGGCAAATCGCCGAACCTGCTTACGCGCAAACTCATCTTTGCTTTTTAAGTCCATTCGCCCCAAAATCACAATATTATGGCTAGCAGTGGCGACATTTTCTTGGTGATAGCAGGATTTTGCTAGCTCTGGGCTATACTCTTTGCCCACCACGACAAACTTCCACGGCTCAAAGCCATAGCCACTCGGTGCTAATCGCCCAGCTTCTAAAATCGCATCTAAATCGCTCTTTGTAATTACTTTGTCATTAAATTTTTTGCACGCGTGTCGCGCTTGCAAGGATTCTTCAAAAGTCATTTTTGCTCCTTTTTTTATAGAAAATAAAAAAGCGAAATGCTAACAAAACTTGGTAAATTTTAAGATGGATTTTCTAGTCTGTGGTATTTTTTGCCTAAAAAGATTCCCAAAAATCCTCACACAAAGCGAATAAAAGCTCCGCTTAAAAGCGCACACAATGCCAAAACTAAATAGCACACTCTGCACTTGCGCGCTTAATGCGCCTCCCCCACGATACACTACCATATCGATGAATCTTTTGACAGGGAATTTAGAGAATCTAGATTCTCTAAATTCCATTAGATTTGTGGGGATTTAGGCAAATTGCCCTTTAATAGCATTTACCCAATTTTGTATGCGCTCATCAGTGAGGTCGCCTTGATTATCTTCATCAATCGCAAGCCCTACAAACTTGCCATCGACTACCGCTCGGCTCTCATCGAAGTCATAGCCATCTTTTGAAGTTTGCCCGATGATTTTGCCCTTTTTGCTTACTTTTTCATAAATATGAAAAACTCCATCGCAAAAAGTATCACTATAAGTATCTTGGTCGCCCAAGCCAACAAGCGCGATTGTTTTGCCCGCGAAGTCATCATCACCAAAAAGCCCCAAAAAGCCATCCCAATCATCTTGCAAATCGCCAGCACCATAAGTTGGTGTCGCTAGGATAAGGTTGCTAAGTCCTAGCAAATCCTCTTTTTGCGCCTTTGCTACATCAAAGAGCTTCACATCGCCACCTAGTGCCTTTGCTACTTTGTCCGCTACGCCTTGTGTATTTCCGCCATCGCTTCCATAAAAGATTCCAACTGAACTCATTACTAACTCCTTTGAAGTGTAAAATTATGATTTTAAGATAGAAGTCATTTTAAGATAGAATCTTTAAATGCTCTACTTAATGTTTGGGATTGTATAAAAATTTTTTAACATTTGCAATAATCGCACCAAAATTCACACAAAGATTATGCAATTTTTGTTACAATCCCAATTTTTCGATGCAATAAATAATTTCAATTAAAGGAAAACTATGCAAGATTTTAAAGTATTTGTAGATAAATTTCAAAAAGATCCTAGCTATCGTGCGCCACTTGGCTTTGGCATTGCGCGGGTAGATATTGGCAAGATAGAAGCAGGCAAAGTGCTCAATGCCACTTATCCTGTGCTAAATTGGCAAGGTGAGAATCTGGGGAGTTTTGCGGTGCTTTTAAGCGCGGCTAAGGTGGGGGATTGCCTCATTTCTCAAAATGAGAATGAAGCGGTATATGGCGTGAATAAAGCCTTTATCAAAAAGGCATCAGAGCTTTATGCGCCATTTTTAAGTGAATCTCTAAGCGATATAAGCACGCATAAAAATATCCAAGTGCTTTTAGAGCTCCAAAAGGCATTAGTCAAAAACAAACTCACCACCAAAAACGGCGAAGCAAAGTATAGATTCTGTGTGTTGTATGCTGATGAAGAGTGTGCAAGTGTAGAGAGCGCGTATATGAAGCTCCTTGCTCTCTCACTTGGTAAAGCCCCCTTGCGCTCGCTTAATCTTAATGGAATCTTTGGATTACTTAGTAATGTCGCGTGGAGTGGCAATAAGCCCTATGAGCTGGCGTATTTACGCCAAAATGAAATCGCGCTAAAAATGCGTGGCAAGTTCCCACATATCGATTTTGTAGATAAATTCCCGCGCTATTTAATGCAAGTAATCCCACAATATGACAATATCCGCTTGCTAGATTCTGCTAAAACGCGCTTTGGTGCGTATCTTGGAAGTGGTGGCTATACACAAATGCCCGGTGCTAGCTATGTGAATTTTAACGCAGGCGCGCTTGGCGCGTGTATGAATGAGGGCAGGATTAGCTCAAGTGTAATCGTAGGCGAGGGGAGTGATGTAGGCGGTGGAGCAAGCATTTTAGGTGTGCTTAGCGGGGGAAATAGCGCGCCCATTAGCATTGGCAAAAACTGCCTACTAGGTGTAAATAGCTCCACAGGCATAAGTCTAGGCGATGGCTGTATAGTCGATGGAGGCATAGCAGTGCTTGCTGGCACGGTGTTTGAAATCGACAAAGCAGAGGCAGAGAAAATCGCACAAATAAACGAAGACTTCAATATCAATCCAAATGGATTGTATAAGGGGCGTGAGCTAAGTGGCAAAAACGGCTTGCACTTCCGCCAAGATTCTAAAAGTGGGCGTATGATTGCATTCCGCTCAAATCGCCAAATCGAGCTTAACAAAGACTTGCATTAAATTTTTTCAAAGCGTTATTTATGATAGATTTGTTGCATTTACCCCCCCCCCCCCGATAGACATTTACTTGCCCCATTGCTTCAAGCTAGCTTGGGCTTTAGGGCGATTGTAGTGCGCTTAGCACTGCTGCTTATATGTGCTTGTATGCTAGCTAAGGCAAGCACGAATACTTGGACTGGAGGCACAGGCTCTCTAATCACACAAGGACAACGAAGCCAAATCCTAACTAACGGCGGAGGCACTTGGCAAGACACGGGAAGCACAACTAGGGCCTCACGCACCGAGATACGTGATAGTAATACTAACACCGCGCCAGGTCAGCGACTAATGCTAGAAGTGCATAACGAAGTATCCGTCCTAGCTATCTATAATACAACTCGAGGGCAGGCAAATATCGTAAATACTTTGACTGTCAAAAGCGGTGGCAAGATACAATGTGGGACTTTTTGTAACGATGGGAACTCGCTGTATATCGGCTCTGATAGAAGTGCACAGCTTATAAACTTGAGGCTAGAAGCTGGAGCGAGTATCAATGGAAGCAATCGAGGTCGCCTCAATGTAAATGGTGGCTACCTTGGCGTTGTTTTTTTAAATGCTGGCGCGAGTATCTTAGGAGAGGGCATTAAGCTAAATAATAATGCTGGATTAAGCACTGTAAATAATAGCGGGAATATCTCGGGGCTAAGCTGTGGGACAATGGGCTGTGGCAGTGTAGAAGAAGTGCAAAATAAAGCAGGTGGGACTATCACCTCTATCGCTGGGAGTAACACACACTATATCAATATCACAAAATCTATCACTAATCAAGGCTCTATTGGCACGATAAATAAAGCAAATGTCAATCAAACGCTAAGCACTAGCGGGAGCATAGGGACAGTTAGCTGGTCTAATATCAATACTTTTAATGTGAGTGGCGGCACCGTTGGCAATATAACTAACAACAACATAAGCAACCTAACTGTAAGTGGAGGCAAGATAGATAATATCTCAAATAACACCATAAATGGCACGCTAACCGTAAGCGCAGGCATCGTGGCAAATATCAGCGGGAATAACCAAACGCTAAATAATCTAAACATAACAGGCGGCACCGTGGCAAATATCAATAACATTAAAATCACTAATCTTAACAACAACGGCGGGACTATCACCAATCTCACAGCAAGCACAAATGTATCACGCCTCAATAACGCAGGCGGGACTATCACCAATCTCACACTTTCACAAAATATCGAGTATAACCCCAACACAAACGCTCATATCAACGGCTCTATCACTAACCTTACCATTGAGGATTTTAGTATCACCTTGCATAACAACTATGATATATGGAATACTCATATTTTCAGCACGCAAGGTATGAATGACGAACACCTCTATATGAATGCCAATGTGGGGAATCTCACTATCCAACCGGGTGCTATCAAAGTTTCACTTGGGGCAAATGTGGATAAAAAAGATGGTGTGTATCTCTATAATAAAGTCATATTAAATGCGCCTGCGAATAGTATAAACTTTAGTCATTTGACACCAGCACAAGGCTTAGAGATTTTTGATGTGCCCGGTAGAAATGGCTTTAGCCTGAGTGCAAACGCGCAAAGCTCCTTTGGTGCGAGTGCCTTGCAATCTATCCAATTGAACGACACGCGCAGGATTGTGATTATTCAAAATATCTTAGATTCTATCAATTATCATCACTTCTACCGCACATCTATAAAGAGGCAAGAGGGCAAAGAGCAGGCAAATAAAGATAGTCTAGCACAAAAAGTCGATACTTCAAATTGGCAAAAAAAGCGCACATTTGCCATTCCTTATGGATTATATGGGAATCTTAGTGTGAATAACACCAAATCTAACACTTACGCTGGAGGAGCTATTTTTGGGGTTCAGCGTGATTTTGGGCATTTGGGTATTGGTATTTTGTATTTGGGCTATGAGTATAATTCCACAACATCGCAACTTAGTGTCGCTAATGCGACTTTGAATGCTAATGTAGCGCAAGGTGGGGTGGCACACATTAAGCTACTAAAATCAGAGGAAAACAAACAATTCTACCTCAAATCCAATCTTCGTAGCACTTTAACTCATCTTAAAATCAACGCCAAAGAAAACAAAAACCTCTATGATGCGAGCACCTTTACCTACCATATCGGTGGCGCAGTGCGAGGGGGAATGGCGTATTACTTTGATTCTATGAGTTACATTGCCCCTGAGATTGGAGTAAGCTATGATTTGATGAGTGTTGCTGACTTTGAGATTGAAAAAGGCGCGCTAGCAAATGAAGTCTATCCAACGCACAATGTGCATTTGCCACAGCTAAGCGCAAGTATGAAATATTACAAAGCCATAGGGCAGTTTTATCGTTACTCCATTCTTGTTGGTGGGCGGTATTCTCCAAACAACAAACCCACATTAAAATTCCAAAATGGTATATTTAGCGATGAAAGCAGAATCTACTTGCCTCTTTTTTATGCCAATGTCGATGCGAGCTTTTCACACGCAATAAGTAGAGTGAGCGAACTTGGCGTAAGCTATAATGGACTTGCATACAATGGTGGCTCATCTCATAGCCTAAGTGTAAAATATGTAAAATGGTTTTAAAAGCGATGATTTTGATAGCATTGTCGCATATTTCACACAATTTATGATAATATTGCCACATTTTGAACAAAGGGCTTAAGTTATGGTTAGATTGTGCATTGGGGGTGGTGTGCTTATCCTTACTTTGACATTCGTAGCGTGCTTGCAAACGCAATACAATATGAGTGCTGCGCCTGCGTGGAACTATATCCCCTCAAATGATATGTATTTTACCCAATTAAAAGAGCAAGAGCAATCACAAAAAGTTACCATAGCAAGCAGTGGCACACATCGTGGCGATATAGGTAAAAGTTTGCGCGTGGCTTTAGATTCCACAAATAAGCATAGTAGCACAAATGGCATAGGCGAAGTGGTGCGGATATATTATGTCAATGGTGAGCTTGCGTGGGAAATCCATTTCTTAGATGGCAAGCAACACGGACTTACAAAGCACTTTTATAGCAACGGGCAGTTGCGAGGAGAGCTTAACTTCACCCACGGCAAAGCAAATGGAGAGTTTATACAATACTATTACTACGGCGCGGTAAAAAGTGAAGAAAAATATGAAAATGACCTTTTAGTAGGCACTTCTAAATTTTACACGCCACTAGGCGAACTCAAAAAAACCATTCGCTATGAAAATGGAAAACAAGTAGATGAGCAAGAGATTCTCGCAAGGAATTAAGTTAGATAGTTGTGGTTGTATCGCCACCTTTAAAACAAAATAGCTGGCAATATGCCTGCAATCCCAAAAGAGCTGGCGATAAAAAACTCTCACAATCGCACAAAAACAGCTCTAATGCCACTTTTTTAGCGTGCAAACATTGAAGTGTATTCAGCATATTTTGCCTGTTGGCTAAAGATTGCATAAAAGATTCAAGTGTCTTTTGTGAAAAAATCCCAATGCACCTTATAATGCGTTTATTAGCATTCATAGAATCTAATGCCTCGCTAAACACATTAAAATCCCTGCCAATGCACACATAAGGATTGCTCTCATAGCGCACAGCAACAAAAGCGATGGTGTGCTCAAAGGCAAGATTCCTATCATTAATGGCGAATTTAGGCGAAGTAGTTTTCATCAAGCAAATCTTTAATCTGCTCTTTGTGGAGTTTTTCGTTTGCAAGCAAAATATTTGAAATCTTTGAAAGCAATGGCTTAGCATTAGCAAAAAATTCTTGCATTTGCTTTTTAGAATCTTCTAAAATCTCCACTACATCACCACTCTCTGGCATAATGTGTTTGCCCATTCCATATTGCTCACACATTTGGAAGGCGATTTCTTTTGCTTTATCCAAATCCTCTTTTGCGTTGCTAAAACTTTGGTTATATATCATCTCCACCGCCACGCTTCCAGAAAGATACATCTTAATCTTATTGCTCATTTCTGCCTTGCTTACAAGCTCTTTATCAATTTGCTTAAAACTCTCACTAATGAGCGAAATTTTATCAAAATCAATATCTAACCAATACGCGCTTATGGCTTTTGCGCTTTGGTAAGTAGCGAGAATGTTTTTTTCCTCCTCGCTAAAGCTTAGCACTTTTTTCTTACCTGAGAGCACCTTGTCTTTGGTGTTTAAAATATCTTCTTTTTGGATAACAAAACTCCCGCGCCGCAATGCACTTAGCGCAGCTTCATTAACGAGTGCAGCAATAGCCGCCCCACTAAAGCCCACACACAACCGCGCTACTTCGTTTTTATCAAAATCATATTTTTTGTTTTTTAAATACACTTCAAAGATTTTTTCCCGCTCGCTTACATCTGGCAAATCCACATAGATTCTCCTATCAAAGCGCGCAGGACGCAAAAGTGCCTCATCAAGCACATCAATTTTATTAGTCGCGCCAATGACTATCACACCACTAGAATCTTCAAAGCCATCCATTTCGGTAAGCAACTGATTTAGTGTCGCCTCTCGCTCATCATTTCTGCTCCCTCCACGCGCTTTGCCGACCGCATCAATCTCATCGATAAAGACAATGCTAGGGCTTTTTGCTTTTGCCCTCATAAAAAGCTCTCGCACACGCTTTGCACCCATTCCTACATAAATTTGCACAAAACTTGAGCCACTTTGATATAAAAACGGCACACCTGCTTCTCCAGCCACTGCTTTAGCAATCATTGTCTTGCCAACTCCGGGAGGTCCGATAAGAAGCACACCTTTTGGCAAAGAGATTCCCAAATCTTGGTATTTTTTAGGATTTTTAAGATAATCAATAATTTCTAAAAGCTCCTCTTTGACTTCGCTAATGCCAGCCACATCTTTAAAAGTAACGATACTTTGGGTTTTTGGCTGTAAAAAATCACTATCTAAAATACTTTGATTTTTCCCCCCAATCGTCCCACTTAAATTATTCGCGTTTATATCAAGCCCATTTATGCCATTATCCGCGCTTTTGATTGGCTCTTTTGGAGGACGGGCAAAAAGCATTGAAATTGCCTTAACTATCACAGCAAGCCCAATAAAAATAAGCACAAAAAGCCCAACCTCATCTAAGAATCCTCCGCTTTTTGGCTTCACACTCACGGCGATTCTTGGATTAAGCGTGTGCAAATCAATGCTATCCCTAGCGACTTTGTAGTTTTGGTTTTCCACGCTAAAATACATCATATCATCTTGCACGACTAGCTTATATGGCGGAGTTCTCTCAATGATTTGAGCAAACTCATAAGGACTTAACAACTTCGTATCATCTCGAAAAATCCAAAACACTATAAGCAGTATAATCACACACAGCGTAATGATAAAAGCGATAAGATTCTTAGATTTTTGCATAAGTGCCCTCTTTGCTGACTTCATATTCTCTGACTTCCACCCAATCGCCGACTTTCAAGCTAGCCTTAGGTGTGTCGCACGAAACAATAACTTTGTTAAAATATTGGTCTAAGCCCACGAAACTCTCTCCCTTAGCACAATGGCTGTCAAAATGTGTGTCTTTGCGACTAGATTCTATCAAAACTTTGAGTGGGGTTTGCAAATGTGCGAGTTTTTGTCGTGCTTTTAGATTCTCTTGTGCTACCAAATTTTTAAGCAAATGCAATCGCTCCTTTGCTTCATCGCCTTTGGTGGTGTTTTTCATCATACTTGAGGGAGTATTTACGCGAGGCGAATAAATAAAAGGGTGCAAATGCGTAAGTTTAAATACTTTAAAGTTTGTCAATGCTTCTTCCCACACTTCCTTGCTCTCACCCGGATGAGCGACTATAAAGTCCGTGCCCAAAAAAAAGCCTTTTTGTTGCAAGTGGGTAAAAAGTGTCAAATCACTTTGCACGCGATTTTTGCGATTCATTATCGCAAGCATTGTGTCGCTTGTGTGTTGCAAGGCAATATGCAAATGTCGCTCTAACTTCTCGTGCATCGCTATATCTAAAAACTCGCTATCTATTTGACTAGGCTCTAGACTTCCTATTCGCACGCGCTTTAGCCCAGAAATAGCAAAAATTTCGCGCAACAAAGTGGCAAGATTCTCTTTTTGCAAGTCTTTTCCCCAACTCCCCACATTTGTCCCGCTTAAAATCACCTCACTCACACCACAATCCACAAGTCGCCTAACTTGCTCTAAGATTGCGTGCTTAGGGAAGCTACGCGCCTTGCCTCTCACGCTGGGGATAATGCAATAACTGCACGCAAAATCACAGCCTTCTTGAATCTTAATAAACGCCCTTTGCTTGCCTACAAATGATTCCACAATGGTAGAATCAATGTGATTAGGAGCACTCTCTGGGTAGAAAAACCGCTCCTTTTGGCTTAATAACGTGTTAATTTGCTCCTTAAGACTATGGGGAAACACCCCTTGCAACAAATTGCGCTCATAATTTGGTTGTCCTTTTGATTGCACACCACAACCTGTAAAAAAGATTTTTTTATCTCCGTTTTTAAATTTGTTGATATAACCCTGCACGCCTGCATCAGCACCATTTGTAACGGTGCAAGAATTTATCACAATAATATCTGCCTCCTGCTCGCTTTGCACGCATTCATATTCCTTGAGGTTTGCTATCATTACTTGTGTGTCAAAGAGATTGCTTCGACAGCCAAAGGTTTTAAAAAATACTTTCATCATTTATCCTAAATATGCGTTTATTGTTTTGCTTATTTTGCAAATAGGAATCTACACTCCATAAATCGAGCTATCATCTTTTTTTTCATCGATAGGCTCAGGCGCACCTCTTTTGCGTTTCTTTTTTGCCTCACTAAGATTAAGTGGCTCATAAAAAGGTTTGTTCCCTCGTCCATCGCTTCCTGTGGGCACGACTTTAGTCGTTGGGTAAGCGATATGAATGTCATCTTCTTGTAAAATCGCCTCGATAACTTCTGTCGAAATCGCGCTTCTAATGCCAAGCGTGGAATATGCGTTCGCCTGATACCAGAGTGAAATTCGTATGCCATTTGGCTCTATCATACAATATGCCCGTGCTTCTAGATTCATATTACGCAATGAGAATCTATCTTTAATATGCTCCATTCGTTTTTTAGTTACTTCAGTGTATCCTTTGGAGTATTTTTTGGCAATCTCAGTGGCAATTTTTAGGGCTTTTTTATGGTTGCTATCAAAAGTAATGCTAAAATCTACCCCGTCCCACACCGTCTTAATCCCAGCGTGAGTGTAATTCGCAAGCAAAGTGGTAAAAATATAATTATTAGGGATAAAGATAATGCGCCCTGCTCTGCGATTTTGCAAATATGAAGTGAGTGTTACATCTTCATAGATAGTAATACGCAACGCTGAAATATCAAGCACATCACCCACATATATTGCCCCATCTTTAATGACTTTTACCCTATCTCCCACATGCACACTTCCACCAAGCACGATGACAAACCACCCAAGCAAACTCATAAACAAGTCTTTCATCGCAATGGCTAAACCAGCCGAAGCAAAACCCACAATTGCCACAGCATAAGTTACATTCTCCAAATACGCAAAAAGGAAAATAAGCCCAACAAGGCTTAGGTTAAAAAAATTGATGATTTTGCTTGCGGTATAAATGCGTTTAGAATCTGTGATATATTTACGCAGCGCGACCTTAACAAAAAAAGCAATAATAAAGATAAAGGCGATGCTCACGCCGATATAAATCATCTTAATAAATTGTGCTTTAATCTCGCTATTTAATCGCATAATAACATCTTCGATACTTTTAAAATACACTGTGTTAGAAGTCTTAAAAATCATTTGCGCGGATTGCAAGGATTGTATCATTTGTTCAATCTCATTGCTTGCATTTTCATATTCTCTTTGTTTGTTTGCATCTTTGGTGATAAGTTTTAGCGAAGAAAGTGTATCAAACTCCAATAAAACCAAATTAAGAAGCTCTTGGAGGCTTTCCTCGTTTTGAGTAAGGGTATGTTGGTTTTCTTTGAGTTCTTTGATAAACAAATATCCACTCACAATAAGTATAGGATTTGTGATATGTGGTTCATCTTTAATTTCTGGTGGCTCTAAAAGCTGTGCGTAGGGATTATCCGCATACACTCGCAGAATCTCGCGTTGTTTTTGAATGGTAGTAAGAGTGCCTTTAAGCTGGTTAATCTTAGAAACATCTTTTTTTTCTTTGGCTTCTTTGATACTGCGCTCTATTTGGGCAATATCACTTTCAAGCATATTGTATGTCTTAATGTTGGAGTATTGTTTAAACCACGCATTGTTAATGCTTTTTGCTTCTAGGGCTTGGGAAGTTTGTTTAAGTGTTTTTTCTAAATCTTGTTCGCTTATAAAAAGTTTGTTATCTTGGTTTTGATTTGGCTCTTGGGGCTCATTTTGGCTGATATTAGGCTCGGCACTCACACCACCAAGCGCGATAAACAATGACAAAACAACAACTTTTATTTTTTTCACCTACTACTCTTTTATCATAAATTTAGAGAATCTCAAGCACTGCTTGCTTGTCTATATCATTGCGCATACACACACCACCTATATGATTTGGCAACACAAAAGTAATAGCACAATGCGTGCTCTTTTTGTCCAAAAACAATTGCTCATAAAACACTTCCTTTTGAGCAATATCAAAGTGTGTCGGCAAATTGCACGATTGTAGCAAACTTTTGATACTTTTTTCCTCATCTGCGCTTAATAAACCAAGATTTCGCGCTAAAGCATTTGCTAAACACATTCCAATCGCCACACACTCGCCGTGTAGATAGGTTGTGTAATGAGTGAGATTCTCAATAGCGTGCCCAAAAGTATGCCCATAATTAAGTGCTGCGCGAATCCCGCTTTCTTTTTCATCTTGCTCCACCACTTTGGCTTTTATTTCAACACTTTTAGCGATACTATATTGAAGATTCTCATAATCGCTCCAAAACTCCTGCAAAGAGTGATTGCACAACCGCTCTTGTAAAAACGCAAAAAAACCTTTATCAAAGCACACCGCCATTTTGATAATCTCTGCTAATCCTGCGCTAAATTCCCTACTTGGGAGTGTTTGTAAAAAATCCGTATTGATAAACACGGCTTTTGGTTGATGAAACACCCCGATAAGATTCTTACCAAAAGCGTTATTTACGCCTGTTTTCCCGCCCACACTAGAATCCACTTGAGCTAGAAGCGTAGTTGGGATTTGGATAAACTCCACGCCTCGCTGGTAAATCCCACTAGCAAAACCCACCATATCACCTATCACGCCACCACCTAAAGCGATAAAAAGCGACTTTCTATCTAGGCGATGGGTAAAGGCACTCTGCAAGATTGCCTCAATGCTTTGCATATTTTTATATTCCTCGCCATCAGGGATAGTGCAGACAAAAACCTCTTTTGCTTTAATCTTTTCCATAACCGCAGGCAAATACAGCCCAGCGATTTTTGGGTTTGTAACAATAAGCACCTTGCCATTATGTGTAATCGGCTCTAAATCATTGCTTTTTCCAATTTGCACGGGATATTGAGCTGATGGTGTGTGTATAGATATGGTGCGCATTTATAATCCTTTGCCAAGTGGTATAAAAATCTGTGGGTCTCGCTCCAAACCAAGCGAAAGTCGATAAGAATCCATCGAAAGAAAGGAAAATCTCGTGCTTTTGGTAATGCCCACATCAAATGGGAGAAATTGTAGCACTACTTCATCACTTTGTGCTAACAATACAATGGGATTTTGCGTGGAGGAGTATAAAATTTCTGGCTTTGCATTAAAGACTTTTGCCACACTTTCAATATGCGAGATAATATCGTGTTGATGAGCAGAATCTGGGTCAAAATCATAGAATCTAGAAGTGATATTGAGCTGTTTAGAAATATCAAACATCACCGAAGCAATGTTTTCACTCTTTTGCAAGCCCTCTCCCACGATAAGAAAACTCTTTTTTACCTTGCTTAGGCGTTTTGTGCCTATTTTTAGCACGGGCAATGCGCATTGATAGAGTGCCTCTCTATTTTTTACAAGAGAAAAAATATCGCTATTTACCACAATAAGCCCAAGTCGCTTAGCGGAATCTTTTTGAATCTGCGCGCTTAGACTGCTTGTATTATAAATAATATTAACCTCTACTTTTGGGTTTCCCTCGCCATTGATAGCATTAAGTCGCTCTAAAAACGCACGATTAGTAGGATTTAGCACTTGGATAACAAGACGATTGTTTTTAAGGTGTGTATGGAGAAATAACGCATCTTCAATACACACAAATGCTTCCCTTTCACTAGAGATTGCCATATCAATATACAAAAAAATATCACGCCCAAAAGGTGATGGAAACTGCCCAATATCACTTTTTGCCAAACGATACACCTCAGAGAGCACTTTTGCTTCTCCAGCGACTAAGAGCACATCATTTGGTAAGACTACCAGGTCTCTACGGGACAAAATAAGCTCGCCTAAGCGATAGATTCCCACGATTTTCCACTTTCTTTGCTCGATTGCACCAATATAGCGATAAGTAAAAATGCTGCCCGGTGGCACAGAGACCTCCATAATCTCACCTTGCTCTAATCCAAACCCTCTTGGGATAACAGGGACATTAGCAAGTCGTTGTGTAAGGCGGTTTGCCACCAAATTCTCAGAATCTATCACCACCAAATTTGCATCATTTTGTCCATTTAAACGCAAATCTTCTCTTAAGATAGTCGCGCTCTCTGTGCTATCTTTAGTGTGTATGGTAAATTCGTGGTTATTATAGAGCACGATACGCGTCTTTGGGCTAAGCTCGCGAATAATGCGGTAGAGCACAAATCGCTCAGTGGGATTCTCAATGATAATAAAAATATCTTGAATGTCGCTACTAAAAACCTCACTTATACGAAACTTTGAAGTGTAATCAAGCAAATGAGATTCTATCGCATCTGGCATTTCACTTGGCAAAGTGGCGCAATCTTTAGCAATAATGACATAAGGATTGTTGCCAAAATACTGACTCACAACCTTTTGAATGAAAATTTTTGCTACAATGCCATCTGCTAGAATAAGTGTTTTTTTCAAGTTGCTTTACCTTAGAAAAGAAATGTTACAAACTTTGAGTTTATTAAGAAGCGCGATTATAGCAAAATTATGCAATCTTAGTGCCCTAAAACTTATGGCTTTTTGTTTTGTTGTTTAAGGAATACGATGGACTTTTTTGTTGATTATACAGATTCTCACGCACGCGCTGGCACGATGCGCCTCTCACACGGAGAGGTGCAAACGCCCATTTTTATGCCTGTGGGCACACAGGGCTGTATAAAGGCTCTTGATAGCAATGACATCGCCACACACCTAAACGCCCCAATCATTTTGGCAAACACTTATCATCTTTACTTACGCTGTGGCATTGAGAATCTACGCGTGCTCGGGGGGATTCACAACTTTGCTAACTTTAATGGAAATTATTTAAGCGATAGTGGTGGATTCCAAGCATTTAGCCTTAATGATAATGTCAAAGTCTTAGAAAACGCCGTAGAGTTTAAATCTCACATTGATGGGAGCAAACATATTTTCACACCGCAAAAAGTGCTTGATATTCAATACGCCATAAATAGCGATATTATGATGGTGCTTGATGACTTAGTCGGGTTACCAGCACCGCTCCCGCGCTTGCAAGATTCTATAAAAAGGACGCTAGATTGGGCGAAGCAGTCATTGCACTATCATTTGGCACAAAAAGCGCAGGGCAAAGCTAAAAGCAATCATCTTTTTGCTATCGTGCAAGGTGGCACGGACTTTGAGCTCCGTAAAATATGCGCACAAGAGCTAAGCGCATTAAGCGAATTTGATGGGTATGCCATAGGTGGATTAGCCGTAGGAGAAAGTGCCAAAGAAATGTATGACACTATACAATCTTGCATAGAATTTATCCCAAAGGATAAACCGCGTTATCTTATGGGTGTTGGAACACCGCAAAATATCTTAGAAGCAATCGAGCGTGGGGTGGATATGTTTGATTGTGTAATGCCATCAAGAAATGCGCGTAATGCTACGATTTTTACCACTTTTGGCAAACTTAATATTAAAAGCCCGCGCTTTAGGCTTGATACCGCCCCGCTTGATGAATGTTGCCAATGCTACACTTGCGCGAATTACTCACGCGCGTATCTACACCACCTCTATCGTGCTAATGAAATCACTTATCATCGCCTTGCTACCTTGCATAATCTCTATTTTTATCTTACTTTAGTGCGGAATGCCCGCAAAGCAATCATAAATGGGGATTTCACGCGGTTTAAAAAAGATACACTTGCTGAGATTAACTCTTAATGATGTGTAAAATATAAGGTAGCAACTACATCAAAGGCTCTTTGCAAAAAAGTAAAGTCATACGAGAGATTGTAGCAAAGTATCGCAATAGAGCATATCAACGCGTAAATATCAATATGCTTGATGCGTATGCACTAGTGCCACGCTAAAGCTATGCCCATTTTAGCGTGGAGTTAATCTTTAAAAGCTCTTTTTCGCGATTTTCCCAATTCGCATTTGCCTCTTGTGGGATAACTATGCGCGGAATCCTCTCTTTATACTTCAATGGCTCAATTTCACCAAGTTCTTCATCTTTTAGCGAGTTTTGCTTACCGATAAACTTGCCATTGTAATCCCAATTTTGCTTATAAAGCATAAACAAATCAACAAAAGAAGTCATTTTAACATAAGTCCTATCAATGGTGTAAAGATAGGCAGTTATTTCACGCAATGCGCTTAAAATGTTTGCGTCTAAAAAATGTGTGGGAAACTCATATGTATCGATGACTTCGCCATTGCTTGTGTCTATTTTTACAAATTCTTTGCCGTCTTTTGAATACACATAACTGCAAAATTTATCTTGTGTGAGGTTTTGCATAAAAATTTTCAAATTAAAGCTATCGCGCAGACTTACAAAAAAATAGCCAGATTTTTTGATATGCTCACTTCCTTGACTTTTAGCAATAAGGCATTGGAAATTAAAAGAATACCTATCTTCTTCTTGGCTTAAGATGTTTTGCTCGATATACAAATCGCTTGCCTCACAATGCTCGCGCATACTGCGTGCAAACGAGACATTTTCTTTTTGAATGCAATCTCTTAGCTCAATAAAAGCATATTCGGCATTTTTCCTGCGATAGTTCTTAGCAATCAGTGCATTAAACTTCTTCATTGGGAAGTATTTCACTACCCCATCGCCATCATAAATACCCTTAAAGTGTGCTGGAATCTCAATACTTAGTCCGGGAACGGAACTAAAATTAACGCGTTTTGTCTCCATACTTACTGCCTTGTAGTAGAATCTCCTTATTCTTAATGCTTAAGTCTAGCAGATTCTACGCATAAGATATACAAAACCAGCATACATTTTTTGTGCCACTTTTACAATTTTTCTCATTTACTTGCTATAAAAACACATATTTTGTATTACTTTTCGTTTAAGAAAGGGCATTAAAATATTCTTGTAATAACCATAAATAGTGATTTGTTTTAGAATCCACCTCTATAAAACAAGGAGCAATACAATGAAAAAAATTCTTCTTCTAAGCACACTTATCTTTGGTAGCATTTATGCGTTTGAGTTTAAAGATGCGCCCGCTGTGCAAAATCGTAGCAATCCCGCAACCTCATCACAAACCATTCAATCCTATGCGTCTGCCTTAGGTGATGCGACTAAGGCTGTGGTGAATATTTCTACCCAAAAGCAAGTTTCTAATGCAATGCCAAATCACCCAATGTTTGATGACCCGTTTTTTCAGCAGTTTTTTGGAGACATATACGGGCAGATTCCACGCGATAGAATCGACCGCTCTCTTGGTAGTGGGGTGGTTATCTCTAAAGATGGCTATATCATCACCAACCACCACGTCATCGAAGGTGCGGATAAAATTTTAGTGAGTTTTTCAGGGAGCAATAATGAATACACTGCTAAAGTCATTGGCTCAGATTCCCGAAGCGATTTAGCAGTAATTAAACTTAACAGAACCAATTTGCCTGTAATTAGCATTGCAGATTCTGATAAAGTAATGGTGGGAGATATTGTCTTTGCCATTGGGAATCCGTTTGGTGTGGGAGAGACGGTTACACAAGGGATAGTCTCAGGGCTTAATAAAAGTGGCATTGGCATTAACGACTATGAAAACTTTATCCAAACAGACGCTTCAATCAATCCGGGAAATTCAGGCGGTGCGCTGGTGGATTCTCGAGGTGCGCTTATTGGCATTAACACAGCGATTTTATCCCGCACAGGTGGGAATCACGGCGTAGGATTTGCCATTCCATCAGAAATGGTGAAAAAAATCGCTAAGCAACTTATCGAAAAAGGCTCTGTTACAAGAGGTTACTTAGGCGTGGGAATCCAAGATGTAGGAGAAGATTTAAAAAACACTTATGGGCGCAGAGATGGCGCATTGGTCATCAGCATAGAGCCTCAAAGCCCAGCAGCAAAGGCTGGTATGCTCGTATGGGACTTAATCATCGAAGTCAATGGAAAGAAAATAAAATCCGCTCAAGAGCTTAAAAACACCATAGGAATGCTTCCTCCAAAACAACAAGTAAGCATAAAATACATTCGTGAAAAGCAAGAACGCACAGCACAAGTAACGCTTAGCGAACTCACCGAAGAAAAACGCGCAAGCAACCAGACACCGCTCCCATCAAACAATCAAAGCCTAACGATTTCTGGCATTGATGGATTAAGCGTGGGGGAACTCACACAAAATGTGCGCAGACGCTATCAAATCCCAAATGATACACAAGGAGTGATTGTGGTAGAAATCAAACGAGATTCTCCAGCACAAAAAGCTGGATTTGAAGTGGGGGATATTATCTCACAAATTGAAGATAGCACCATTAAAGGATTAAACGACTTTAGTGCTGCCATAGCAAAGCATAAAAACAAAAATAAGCGTATTTTGGTCTATTCAAGGAATGGCACAAAAACTATTGTCATTAAATAAGCAAAATTATTGTAGAATCTTGCTTATTAAAACTAAAATAACTTAAGGGGAAAGAGTGATTGATAGCATTACACCCAAAGACTTAAAAGCCGTGCAAGACAAAATCTATGCTATTTGCGGTATCCACATTGATGATTCTAAAGCCTCGATGATGAAAAATAGAATCTACAAGCTTGTCAAAGAAATAGCCCACGATAACATTAAAGAGCTGCTTGAAAAAGTAGATAAAGATGAAGGCGTTAAAGAATGCTTTGTTAATGTTTTTACCACTAACAAAACGGATTTTTTTAGAGAAAGTTTTCATTTTGATGATATGCTAGACCGCGCGTTGCCCGAGCTTTTTCGCAATCAATCAAAAATTAAAATCTATTGCTGTGCTTCTTCGAGCGGACAAGAGCCTTATACTATTGCGCTCACTGCACTTTACGCTAAACAAGTGTATAACTCTTCGGCTGATATTGAAATTGTCGCCACAGATATTGATACCCAAATGCTAGAACTTGCAAAAAAAGGTGTATATGAAGTCAATCCCCAATTAGAAAAATATCCTAAATGGGCAGATTCTGTGCTAAAAGAGTATTTTGATATTGATGATATAAGCCCAAAAGAACGCGTAATGAAAGCAAAAAACAGCCTTAAAAGAATCATAACTTTTAAAACACTCAACCTCTTTAATTCCAAATACCCATTTAAAAGTGAAGAATTTGATATTGTCTTTTGTCGCAATGTGTTGATTTATTTTAAAAAAGATGACCAAATTGCTATCTTGGAGCGATTATTTGATTTATTAAGACCTGATGGCACTTTTTATCTTGGACACTCAGAATCACTCTACCATATCGCCAACACCACCGAACGACTTGGACATAAAATCTTTATTAAGCGTAATGCTTAAGGATAGGCAATGATACCAGAAAGTGAAATACAAAACCCAAGTCAAAAACTCCATCCCGATGTGCTTATACCTAGCAAGCCGTGTAAGGATTTGTTGCGTCCTAAACTTATCGCCATTGGCGCGAGCACAGGTGGCGTGGAGACATTAAGCACCATTTTTAATGCGCTTCCTACGGGCTTGCCACCGATTGTTATTGTCCAGCATATTCCGGGCACTTTTGGCACTTCATTTGCCAAGCGATTAAACGCAAATTCTGCCCTTGAAATAAGTGAAGTAACAACAAAAATAAAACTTCAAGAATCTTGTGCATATCTCGCTGGTGGTGATGCACACATATCTCTTGGCTATGAAGGTGGGCACTACACAGCAAAACCCCTAGAAGGTCCTAGAATCTCACGCCATAAGCCAAGCGTAGATATTTTGTTTCGCAGCACAAATAACACAGCGGGGAGGAATGCGCTTGGCGTGATTCTCACAGGAATGGGCGATGATGGGAGCATTGGGCTAAAAGAAATGTTTAATAATGGCGCGCTCACTATCGCACAAAGCAAAGAGAGCTGTGTGGTTTTTGGAATGCCTAAAAAAGCCATAGAAATTGGTGCAGCAAGGCTTGTGCTTGATTTAAATAAAATCATTGAAAAAATCATCGCCTTTAAAGATTATGTGCATAAAGATGACGATGATTCAGGAACTTGTGACATTTAATCGCCTAAATTATAAGGAGAATGCAATGAAAATTTTTAATGTGGTATTGCTTTTTGGGGTGTTTAATCTTTGTAACGCAAGTGTGATAGCAGGTGTAGCCATTAGGGTGAATGGGAACGCAATCACAATCAATGAGATTAAAAAACTCCAACAAGAGCTAAAAATTGGCAAAAAAGAAGCTATTGATTTGCTTATCAACGAACGACTAAAAGATGATGAAATTGCGCGATTTAAAATCACCATTGATGAGTTTAAAATTGATGATGAAATCACTAGGATTGCCACATCAAGTGGCATTACCAAAAGCGCGCTTATCTCTAAGCTCGCTAAAGATGGCATAGGTTACCAAGACTATCGTGCTGAACTTAAAAAAGAGCTCCAAACACGCGAGCTAATGCAAAAAATCCTTGCTAGCAATGTCAATATTACCGATGAAAGCGAACTTTTTGCCTATTACAACAAGCATAAAAGCCAATTTGAAGTGCCATCTAGCGTAAAGGTGGTGCGTTATAGTAGCAGTGATGATGCCCTGCTTCAAAGAGCAATAAAAGAACGCAAAAAAAACTTTAGCGGTGTGGAAAAGCAAGAGGAGGAGATTTCCATCGCTTCACTCAACAACCAAATAGCCCAAATATTTACCTCCACGCCAAAAGGACAATTCACACCTGTGCTAAATGCTGGAAATAATATTTTGGTGAGTTTTTTTATTATAGAAAAAAAGGGGCACAAGCTAATGAGTTTTGAAGAGGCAAAGCCCCTAGTCAATCAACGCATAATGGCACAAAGAGAGCAAAGCATTATCCAAGAGCACTTTGCAAAGGTGCGCTCAAGCGCAAAAATCGTATATTTACGAGAATAGCGAATCTTAAAAGACTATCTCTTGCATAATAAATGGAGGCTCTATGCAATGGTATAAAGACCCGATTTTTGGTGTCATCTTATTGCTTGGAATCATTGCTTGCGCCGTTGGCATCGACCTCATTCGTAACAAATGGCGCGAAAAAAAACGGCTAGATTGTATTGATAATCTCAAAAAATCCTATGAATTTTTAGGGCTACAAGATGGCGTGGAGGAATTTTTAACCCTAAGCAACAACCCCATTCCAACTTTAGAATTCATCGCTAGAAGCTATACCAAAAGCGGACATATCAAAGAAGCGATAAAAATCTATGTGAGTATACTTGAGCACACCGCGCATTCAGAGCAAAAGGTGCAGATTCTCTACGAATTAGGCAACGCGTATATGAGTGCTGGATTTTTGCAACGAGCAAAAGAAGTGTTTTTAGAGATTCTCTCAATCTATCCACGCAACACAGAATCGCTTGATTGTTTGCTTAAAGTGTATGAACGCTTGGGCGAACATCAAAACGCGCTCCACGCGCTAGATACACTAGAAGAAGTCTATGGGCAAAGCATTGAGCAAGGCAAGCAACCAAACGCCACACAATATATGGATTATATCGCGCTTACCCGTGCATATCTGCAATGCTTGGTGATTTATGAGAGCACACAAAGCATTAGTGAAAAGTGTAAAAATCTCGTGCACATAAAAAATGCCTTTCCTAAACTTGAGCGCGTTATATTGGAATTATGCAGGGATTTAAATACGAGGGTTTTCTGGCAAGAGGCAATCAAGGCAACTCGCATAGAGAATCTCTTTGATATTTTTTGGAAAAGTGAAAAAAAAAGTGTGCCTCTTGAACACATAAAAAATCCGCACATTCAAGCAATTTATCAAGCAAAAGGTTGGCTTAAACAGACCACAAAAGACAATCTCACACATACAAGCCAACTCTCAAATATACAGCAATTTCATTTAGAAACCTACACGCTCTTGCAAAAATACTCAAAATACAAGGCTGACTTGCGCTTTGAGTATCGTTGCAATGAATGCAACCATATCTTGCCATTTTACAATGCGCGCTGTCCAAATTGC